>NZ_JBHRZX010000001.1:0-7951 GCF_042649785.1 Streptococcus alactolyticus
GTGATTACAATTATATCTCTCTGAGATGTTTTTTGATACCCTTAGGTGGCTAACTTCATTTTAGAACTTTCCATCGTTCGGTTTTTCTTTTTATTTTCAGGTTTCTTATCTTTTTTCATTGTCCTTTTACCTATTATGTGATATATTAGTAGTAACGTACTGTAATAGAAATGTAATATAAGTTATAAGGTGAGTGTGGTGGTAGCGATGAAAGATACAAATTCAGATGGGCATCGTTTATTAATTCAAAAATTACTTGTCAGCATTCATTACCTAACACTTTTCAGAGATGAAATTGTTTTGGTTGAGAAGACCCCATCTTTATTGGGGGCTTCTTTTTCACCAAATATTGTGCAATCAGAGTTAGGTGAAATTTTGGCAGCGGTTGATGCCTTGTCCCAACAAGAAAAACTGATTCGCTCAACGTTTTGGTATGAGGAAGATTCCTTTCGATTGATGAATCAATCCCTAAATATCGTTGGTAATTGGGTGCAAGGGATTGATTATGTGTTAGACAATTGTGAGTCAAAATCCGTTTTTCAAGCAATTATTGGGGATAATCGTCCTCGTGTTTTTGGTGTTTTGATTGATGTTTTTACGTCGCTTAGGGTGACTAATCTAGCCATTAAAGAGGAGTCAGATTATCCTGTTCTTCTTGACCCTGTACATTTGTTTAAGGAACGTGTGAAGGAAACGAAAAAGGCAGAGCTTTTGGCTAAGATTGATGCTATGGTTCCCAAGGAAGAACGTCTTACCGAAGAAATTCCAGTTATTCGACCAACAGAGCTTTTAGAGGCTAATTCAGATGATGTCATTAAGAAAATCAGGCATTACCTCTTTGACAATAAAGGTTTGATTTATGTGGTGGATGCTCAAGAAGACCTCAAGGACGAAATTGCTTCTTACAATGTTTTTGATCGCTTTCAAGGAGCTTATGACAGTATTTCCGATGCTCTCGTTATTGTAGAAAACGTTTTAGAACAGCTGGAAGTCCGTGGTGAAGAGAAAGTAGATGAAGCTGGTCATGTTGTAAGTCAAACAATAGTGCCTTTATACCTCTTGATTTATGGGCAAAATAAACTCGTCAAAGACAGCCGTTTTGAAAGTTTGTTGGAAGAATTGAGTTCTTATGCGGGACGTTCAGATTTGCATTTGTTGTACTATCGTGCTTACTGAGATTTGACAAGTTAAGCAATTTACGTTACAATGAACAAAATTTAAAAACCTTTAATTGAGTCCAGAGAGACTTGCAAGGTGACTGCAAAAATGGATAATGATAAGTGGAGAAGTGCGTTGGAATTTTCTGCTTATTTGCTGTAACCTTGCCTGTTTTGGGCAAGGTTTTTTGTCAGGAAAGGAAGAGTTATGGCTCCAAGTTGTAAAGAAAAAACAGCTGTTTTGAAAGAAGATTTATGGATTACCCATCAGGACGAGATTGCTCCGCGTATTTTTAAGATGACCTTATCAGGAGAGATGGTTTTGGACATGGCTCCCGGACAATTTCTCCATCTGCGTGTGCCAGACCCAAGTAAATTGTTGCGTCGTCCCATTTCTATTTGTCAGATTGATAAGGCCAAAAAAGAAGTGACGATTGTTTATCGTGTAGAACGTGCGGGGACGGCTATTTTATCTCAGTTAAAAGCTGGTGATGTGGTGGATACCATGGGACCTCAAGGTAATGGCTTTGATCTTTCTGTGGTGTCTGCTGGTCAAAAAGCTTTATTGATTGGTGGTGGAATTGGTGTGCCACCTTTGGTGGAAACGGCAAAACAACTTGCTGCTAAAGGGGTTGAGGTGATTTCTGTTATTGGATTTGCCAATAAAGACGCAGTGATTTTGGAAGAAGAACTGGCAGCCTATGGCAAGGTTTATGTGACAACTGATGATGGTTCATACGGTACAAAGGGTTATGTGTCAACAATTGTGGATGAGTTGCTCCAAACGCAAAACTTTGATGCTATCTACTCTTGTGGGGCTCCAGGTATGTTGAAATATGTCGATAAAACCTTTGAAAATCATCCCCACGCCTACTTGTCAATGGAAGCTCGGATGGCTTGTGGCATGGGAGCTTGCTATGCTTGTGTAGTTCATCTAAAAAATGCACAATATACTGCTAATAAGCGTGTGTGTGAAGATGGTCCTGTCTTTGAGACGGGAAATATTATCTTGTAAGGAGGATGCTAATGTCAGAAAATCGTTTAGCTGTAAGTCTTCCAGGGCTTGATTTGAAAAATCCTATTATTCCAGCTTCGGGTTGTTTTGGCTTTGGTCAAGAATACGCCAAATATTACGACTTAGATAAGCTTGGTTCAATTATGATTAAGGCAACCACAAAAGAAGCACGTTTTGGTAATCCCACCCCACGTGTGGCAGAAACCCCATCTGGAATGCTCAATGCAATTGGTTTACAAAATCCAGGTGTAGACGTTGTGTTAGCAGAAAAATTACCTTGGTTGGCAGAGAATTTCCCAACCTTGCCGATTATTGCCAATGTGGCAGGCTTTTCAAATGATGAATACGCCTATGTGTCTGAAAAGATCTCAAAAGCACCAAATGTCAAAGCAATTGAGTTGAATATTTCTTGCCCTAATGTTGACCACGGCAATCATGGTTTGTTGATTGGTCAGGTGCCAGAATTGGCTTATGCTGCGGTTAAGGCAAGTGTTGAGCATTCAGAAGTGCCTGTCTATGTCAAATTGACCCCAAGTGTGGCGGATATTACCACTGTGGCTAAGGCGGTCGAAGAAGCAGGTGCCACAGGCTTTACCATGATTAATACCTTGGTTGGTATGCGTTTTGATTTGCAAAGCCGTCAGCCTATCATTGCCAATGGCACAGGTGGGATGAGTGGTCCAGCTGTTTTCCCAGTTGCTTTAAAACTCATTCGCCAAGTAGCTCAAAGCACTGATTTGCCAATTATTGGTATGGGTGGTGTGGATTCTGCCGAAGCAGCGATTGAGATGATGATTGCAGGCGCATCAGCTATTGGCGTTGGTACGGCTAATTTTACTGACCCCTATGCGTGTCTAAATATCATTGAGCGTTTGCCAGAGGTCATGGACCAGTATGGCATTACGGATTTGGAAACCTTACGCCGTGAAGTTAAAGCTAGTCTGCGTTCCCACTAAGATTTTGACTTTATTAGCAAAAAAAGCTATAATAATAACAACTGAATAACCTTTAATTGAGTCCAGAGAGGCGAGAAAGGTTGCTAACAAAAGAAGATAGATGGGTGTACGCTACCCTACTTTTTGTGTGACCTCGCCCTGGCGAGGTTTTCTTTGTAGAAAAGGAGAAAGTATGCACGAAAGTCGTCCCGTTATTGCCCTTGATTTTCCATCATTTGAGGAAGTCAAAGCCTTTTTAGCCTTGTTTCCTGAGGATGAAACATTATATGTCAAGATTGGTATGGAATTATACTATGCCGTTGGGCCTGAGATTGTCCGCTATGTCAAATCACTTGGGCACTCTGTTTTTCTAGATTTGAAATTGCATGACATTCCGAATACTGTCAAATCAGCCATGCGTGTGCTGGCAGAATTGGGTGTTGACATGACCAATGTTCACGCTGCTGGTGGTGTTGAAATGATGAAAGCTGCTCGCGAAGGACTGGGAGACGGTCCAAAACTCATTGCAGTTACCCAATTAACGTCAACATCTGATGAGCAAATGAAAGCTGACCAAAATATCCAAACCAGCTTGGTAGAGTCTGTTGTGCATTATGCCAAGAAAACAGCTGAAGCTGGGCTTGATGGTGTGGTTTGTTCGGCTCGTGAAGTGGCGGTCATTAAAGAAGCAACGTCTGATGATTTTGTTTGTTTGACGCCAGGTATTCGCCCAGCAGGTGCTGCGGTTGGTGACCAAAAACGTGTCATGACACCAAGCCAAGCAAACGCGATTGGATCAAGCTATATCGTGGTGGGACGCCCTATTACGCAAGCGCCAGACCCAGTTGCGGCCTACAAGGCTATTTACGATGAATGGAACGCTTAGTATTAGAATACTATATTGAAATACCAAGATAGAAAAGAGGAATATTATGACTTTAGCATCACAAATTGCATCAGATTTACTGGATATTCAAGCTGTTTACTTGAAACCAAATGATCCATTTACTTGGGCATCTGGGATTAAATCACCGATTTACACGGATAACCGTGTGACTTTGGCTTATCCTGAAACACGTACGTTGATTGAAAATGGATTTGTAGAAAAAATAAAAGAAGCATTTCCAGAAGTGGAAGTCATCGCGGGAACAGCGACAGCAGGTATTCCACACGGAGCTATCATCGCTGATAAAATGGATCTTCCTTTTGCTTATATCCGTAGCAAACCAAAAGATCATGGAGCTAGTAATCAAATCGAAGGTCGCGTGACAAAAGGTCAAAAAATGGTTGTCGTTGAAGACCTTATCTCAACAGGTGGTTCTGTTTTAGACGCTGTGGCTGCGGCTGAACGCGAAGGGGCAGATGTCATTGGTGTTGTGGCTATTTTCACTTATGAATTGCCAAAAGCTGCTGAAAACTTTGCCAAAGCTGGTGTGAAATTGGTAACCTTGTCAAACTACACCGAATTGATCAAGGTGGCAAAAGTACAAGGCTATATCTCTGAAGAAGACCTTGACTTATTGCACAAATTTAAAGAAAATCAAGAAACTTGGCGTGACTAAGTTGGTATTTAGCCACTAAGACTGGTCTTGGTGGCTAGCTTTGTTGATTGGAAGAATGAGAGGAGTAGCAGATGAAAATTTCATGTCCGTTTGATGATCAGATTTTGCCAGACCTTTATACGAAGGCTTCTGACGTTAAGGTGGCTGAAAAGCCCGTTGTGTCTTTTCCTTTTATCATTGAAGAGGCACCTGAAAACACCAAAACCTTTGCTTGGACTTTTGTGGATTATGATTCAATCCCTGTTTGCGGGTTTACCTTTATCCATTGGGTAGTGGCTAATGTGCCTGCAAGTAATGCCCTTATTTTAGAGGATTTTGCTCGCGTGGATGAAAACCACGTGCATGGCAAAAATAGTTTGGCAAGTCCTTTCTTTAGGGGAGCTTATACTAGCATTGATGAAGGGTACACAGGACCTTGTCCGCCAGATGAAGACCATCTCTATACCTTGACGGTTTATGCCTTGGATTGTGAATTGCCTGTGAAAGACGGCTTTTACTTAAATGACCTCCGTCGTGAAATGGCGGGTCATATCTTGGCAAAAGCTGATATTGAACTTGTGGGAAGATGTTAAGGGAGTCGCTATGCAGCATTCAAAATGGCATGACTTAATCAAAAAGGAATTGCCAGAGCATTATTTTGCTAGAATCAATCATTTTATGGATGAGGTCTATCAAGCTGGAGTGGTTTATCCACCGCGCGAGAAAGTGTTCAATGCCATTCAGACCACGCCTTTGGAGGCCGTGAAGGTGGTCATTATTGGGCAAGACCCTTATCATGGTCCCAATCAAGCTCAGGGCTTATCTTTTTCCGTTCCTGAGGACATTCCAGCTCCTCCGTCATTGCAAAATATTCTCAAAGAATTAGCTGATGATGTGGGACAGCGGGACCACCATGATTTGACTTCTTGGGCTGAGCGAGGTGTTCTTCTTTTAAATGCTTGTTTGACCGTGCCAGCAGGGCGTGCCAATGGACACGCTGGACAAATTTGGGAGCCTTTTACAGACGCCATTATCAAGGTGGTAAATGAAAAAGAAACCCCAGTTGTCTTTATCTTGTGGGGTGGTTATGCTCGCAAGAAAAAAGCTTTGGTGACCAATCCCATTCATCATGTCATTGAAAGTGCGCATCCAAGTCCCTTGTCGGCTTATCGAGGTTTCTTTGGTAGCCATCCCTTTTCACGAACAAATGCTTACTTAACTCAAGACGGTCTTGAACCTATTGACTGGTTAAAATGATAGGAGTTTACTATGTTATTGATTAAAAATGGTCGTGTTGTTGACCCTCAATCTGGATTTGATCAGGTTGCAGATGTCCTTGTTGATGGCAAAAAAGTGGTGAAAATCGCTGAATTTATTGAGGAAAATGGTGCCGAGGTGATTGATGCAACTGGGCTCGTTGTAGCGCCTGGTTTGGTGGATATTCACGTGCATTTCCGTGAACCTGGTCAAACACACAAGGAAGACATTCACACAGGTGCTCTTGCGGCTGCTGCGGGTGGCTTTACCTCAGTTGTCATGATGGCAAATACCAATCCCACTATTTCAGATGTGGCAACCTTGAAAGAGGTTTTGGCCAGCGCGGCAAAAGAGGACATTCACGTCTATACCAATGCCACAATTACCAAAAATTTTGATGGTCAACATTTGACGGACTTCAAGGCTTTGCTTGAAAATGGGGCCCTCAGTTTTTCTGATGACGGTATTCCCCTTCAAAGCAGCAAGGTCTTGAAAGAGGCTCTTGACTTGGCTAAGGCTAATAATACTTTCCTTGCCGTGCATGAAGAGGACCCTGAATTGAATGGCATTCTTGGTTTTAACGAACACATTGCCCAAGACAAATTCCATTTTTGTGGGGCAACAGGTGTGGCAGAATACAGCATGATTGCGCGTGATGTTATGATTGCTTATGACCGCGGCGTTCACTTGCACATCCAACATTTATCAAAAGCGGAATCAGTGAAAGTGGTTGAGTTTGCCCAACAATTAGGGGCTCATATCACAGCAGAAGCAGCACCGCAACATTTCTCAAAAACAGAAGATTTGCTATTGATTAAAGGGGCAGCTGCTAAGATGAATCCTCCTCTTCGTACGGAAAAAGACCGTTTAGGCGTGATTGAAGGCTTGAAATCTGGCGTGATTTCTGTGATTGCGACAGACCATGCCCCTCACCACGCAGATGAAAAGAACGTGGATGATATCACAAAAGCCCCATCAGGAATGACAGGGCTAGAAACGTCATTGTCACTGGGCTTGACCAACTTGGTGGAAACAGGTGATTTGACCTTGTCAGAATTGTTGGCTAAAATGACCATCAATCCATCATCGCTTTATGACTTTGATGCGGGTTATTTGGCAGAAAATGGGCCAGCGGACATTGTGATTTTCGCGGATAAGGAAGACCGCGTGGTGTCTGACCAATTTGCTTCAAAAGCATCTAATTCGCCATTTATCGGTGAAACCTTAAAAGGTGTGGTCAAATACACGATTTGTGATGGTAAAGTTGTTTATCAAGCCTAACAGGCTTTTAGCATATTAAAACCGCGCTCATGATGAGTGCGGTTGTTTTAGTCGAGGTTATTTTCCTTGGCGTATTACGTTAGCTTAATAGCGTTGTCGTAAGACATGCGTCCGATATCAGTAATGCCGTTTACGTAATTTGCGAGAGTTCGCTCTGAAATGCCAGTCGCTTTAGCAATTTGATAACGTGAGTTGTTGGTTAGTAAGTGTAGCAATTCCTGTTTTGATAAAACGTCAATCATTTGCATTCTCCTTTTAATCGGTTTCTGAAATCCAAAGATAGATTGAAAAAACAAAGATAAAAATAATAAAATACCCGTGGTGCTAGTTAAATTTAAGATACGAAAAAAGCTCAAATGGACTATACTGTAAGTGACAACTAAACAGGAGGTAGTCCAAATGAGCCATTTACAGTATACCGCTAAATCTCATCTTAGAAATTTTAAAACTAGGATTTTTCGGGACGAACAGGCTGATATTTCCTTTAATTCAGCTAAACAAATGTGGTTTTATGGTTTCAAGGTGCATATGTTGGTAAGCTTATCAGGTTACGTTGTGAACTACCTCGTGACACCTGCATCAACCCATGATAGTAAAGCCTGTGAGGAATTACTAGAAGATACCAATTTTCCTATGATTTTAGCGGATTTAGGCTATACTAGCCAATCATTGAAGCAACGATTAGCACAAAAAGGATACCAGCTTTGGACACCGTTACGTCAAAACATGAGCGAAGCTAAACATCATAATAATTGGAAATTAATG
>NZ_JBHRZX010000001.1:8028-50916 GCF_042649785.1 Streptococcus alactolyticus
TGATATTCAAAGACCCCTTGTTCGTAGCTTATGCGGACTGGAACTGTGGTTAGAAAGTATTATTTGGGTTTATAATTTGAGATTTTTCAACTAGCACCACGGGTAATAAAATATTTCATGATAATACCTTATAAAATAATTTGTCAGAAAAGCGAACTAGAGTGTTCTAGTCCACTTTTTGTTTGCTTAAATTTAGCCCCCAAGAAATAAGGTTTTCTTGGTGATTTCGGATACGAGTGATATTGTCACGATGTCGCACAATGATGATGATTGCCATTACGATGATGATACTTGTAAATAGCCAGTCATAATGTGGTAGGATAATGTGAAAGGCGGGAAAAACCAAAACACTAACCATAGCCACAACTGCTGACACCACACTTGATAATGAAATCATGCTGAAAAGGTAAAGCGTGATGACAAAGACGACAAACAAGTAAAGGAGAAAGAGTGGTGCAAATCCTAAAAGCACACCTGCGCTGGTTGCCACGGCTTTTCCACCCTTAAACCCAGCAAAAATAGGAAAGGTGTGTCCGATAATGGCAAATAGCCCGATAACTAGAGGCGATACGCTAGTTACACCCAATAGATGAGGGAGTAGCGTTGCAAGGGTTCCTTTTAACATATCAATCAAAAAGGTGATGACACCTGCTCTAGCTCCCAAAACACGAAAGGTATTGGTTGTTCCTGTGTTGCCACTGCCGTGTTCTCTGAGGTTGGTATGGTAAAACCACTGCCCAATCCATAAACCTGTCGGAATAGACCCCAATAAATAAGCGATGATAATCAAAACTAAAATGTTCATAGGCCTATTATAACACAGTCGAGGAACAATAGGGCAAAGAAATCTTAAAAAGTCATGCGATTTCAAGAAAAGATAGAGGGGTTAAAGATAGCGTTATACTGGGGGATTTTCAATTTTTTTTTGCAAAAATGTCAAAAAACTTGTAAGATAAGAAAGATGAACAATTTGGAGGTCACTTTTGGCTAAAAAAGAAATTAACGTAAATAATTATAATGATGATGCGATTCAAGTGTTAGAAGGGTTGGATGCTGTCCGTAAACGTCCAGGGATGTACATCGGCTCAACAGATGCAACAGGTTTGCACCACTTGGTTTGGGAAATTGTCGATAATGCTGTCGATGAGGCCTTATCTGGTTTTGGTAATCAGATTGATGTGATTATCAACGCCGACGGTAGTGTGACGGTTAAGGACCAGGGGCGCGGGATGCCGACAGGTCAGCACGCTATGGGTATTCCGACTGTTGAGGTTATTTTCACCGTTCTCCACGCAGGTGGGAAATTTGGTCAAGGCGGTTACAAAACGTCTGGTGGCTTGCACGGTGTGGGGTCTTCAGTGGTTAATGCCCTTTCTAGCTGGCTTGAGGTTGAGATTACGCGTGACGGTGTGGTTTACAAGCAGCGTTTTGAAAATGGCGGAAAACCTGTGACCACACTTCAAAAGGTCGGAACAGCTCCCAAGTCACAATCAGGGACAACCGTAACTTTCATGCCTGATGCGACGATTTTTTCAACCATTGATTTTAAATTCAATACCATTGCGGAACGCTTGAAAGAATCGGCCTTCTTGCTAAAAAATGTCACCTTGACTTTGACCGACAATCGTTTGGAAGAACCAGAACACCTCGCTTTCCATTACGAAAATGGGGTGCAGGACTTTGTTGAGTACCTCAATGAAGACAAGGAAACCTTGACACCTGTTATTTTTGTGCAGGGAGCTGACCAAGATTTTCAAGTGGAAGTGGCTCTTCAGTACAACGATGGCTTTTCAGACAACATTTTGTCATTTGTGAATAATGTTCGTACCAAAGATGGTGGAACGCATGAAACAGGGCTAAAATCAGCTATTACTAAGGCTATGAATGACTATGCTCGTAAGTCTGGCTTGCTCAAGGAAAAAGACAAGAACTTGGAAGGCTCAGATTACCGTGAAGGCTTGTCTGCGGTCTTATCTATCCTCGTCCCTGAAGAATATTTGCAGTTTGAAGGGCAAACCAAGGATAAGCTGGGAAGCCCTCTTGCACGTCCGATTGTGGATAGCATTGTTTCTGAGAAATTGACCTACTTCCTGTTGGAAAATGGCGAAATCGCAGCCAACTTGGTTCGAAAAGCTATCAAGGCGCGTGATGCTAGAGAGGCAGCTCGTAAGGCGCGTGACGAATCGCGAAATGGCAAGAAGAGCAAGAAAGACAAGGGCTTGCTTTCAGGGAAATTAACCCCAGCCCAGTCTAAAAATCCTAAGAAAAACGAACTTTACTTGGTCGAAGGAGATTCTGCTGGCGGTTCTGCCAAACAAGGGCGTGATCGCAAGTTCCAAGCCATTTTGCCTTTACGTGGTAAGGTGCTTAATACAGCAAAAGCCAAGATGTCAGATATCGTCAAAAATGAAGAAATCAATACCATGATTTACACGATTGGTGCAGGCGTTGGCGCAGAATTTAACGTTGATAATTCTAATTATGACAAGATTATCATCATGACCGATGCGGATACAGACGGTGCTCACATTCAGACGCTCTTGTTGACCTTCTTTTACCGTTATATGCGCCCTTTGGTTGAGGCAGGCCACGTTTATATCGCTCTGCCACCGCTTTACAAAATGTCAAAAGGCAAGGGCAAAAAAGAGGAAGTGGCTTATGCTTGGACCGATGGTGAATTAGAAGAATTGCGTCAGCGTTTTGGAAAAGGTGCCCAACTCCAACGTTACAAAGGTTTGGGTGAAATGAATGCTGATCAGCTTTGGGAAACCACTATGAACCCTGAAACACGGACCTTGATTCGTGTGACCATTGATGATTTGGCGCGTGCCGAACGCCGTGTGAATGTGTTGATGGGGGATAAGGTAGAACCACGTCGTAAATGGATTGAGGACAATGTCACCTTCACCTTGGAAGAAAACACCGCTTTTAGCAAGTAATGCTAAAAACTAAATTAGCAAAAATTAAGGACAAAGGATTATGTCAAATGTTCAAAATATGTCTTTAGAAGACATTATGGGAGATCGTTTTGGACGATACTCCAAATATATTATTCAAGAGCGGGCCTTGCCAGACATTCGTGATGGTTTGAAACCCGTTCAGCGCCGTATTTTGTATTCTATGAATAAGGACGGCAATACTTTTGATAAAGGATTTCGTAAATCAGCCAAGTCAGTTGGTAACGTCATGGGGAATTTCCATCCGCACGGGGATAGTTCCATTTATGACGCTATGGTGCGGATGAGCCAAGATTGGAAAAACCGTGCTACATTGATTGAAATGCACGGAAATAACGGGTCAATGGATGGTGATCCACCTGCTGCCATGCGTTATACCGAGGCACGTTTGTCAGAAATTGCTGGCTATCTTTTGAATGATATCGAGAAAAAGACGGTTCCATTTGCTTGGAATTTTGACGATACCGAAAAAGAACCAACGGTTTTACCAGCAGCCTTTCCAAATTTATTGGTCAATGGTGCCACAGGGATTTCTGCGGGTTATGCAACGGATATTCCGCCGCATAATCTGGCTGAAGTCATTGATGCTGTGGTTTATCTCATTGATCATCCAAATGCCAACTTGGATAAGTTGATGACCTTCTTACCAGGACCTGATTTTCCGACAGGTGCGATTATTCAAGGCGAAGATGGTATCCGAAAAGCTTATGAAACCGGTAAAGGGCGCGTGGTTGTTCGATCACGTACAGCAGTCGAAGACCTCAAGGGTGGCAAGAAACAAATTGTTGTGACGGAAATTCCTTACGAAGTCAATAAGGCTGTTCTTGTCAAAAAAATCGACGATGTTCGTGTCAACAATAAAGTGCCAGGCATCGCTGAAGTCCGTGACGAATCAGACCGTGACGGTTTGCGTATTGCTATCGAATTGAAAAAAGATGCAGACAAGCAAACCATTCTCAATTACTTGTTGAAATACACGGATTTGCAGGTCAATTATAACTTCAACATGGTGGCTATTGATCACTACACCCCTCGTCAGGTTGGGCTTATTCAGATGTTGACCAGCTACATTGCCCATCGTAAGGATATTATCGTAGCGCGTTCAAAGTTTGATAAGGCCAAAGCAGAAAAACGCCTCCACATCGTGGAAGGTTTGATTCGCGTTATTTCCATTCTGGATGAGGTGATTGCTCTTATTCGTGCGTCTGAAAATAAAGCAGATGCCAAAGAAAATCTAAAAGTCAGCTACGATTTCTCAGAAGAACAGGCAGAAGCCATTGTTACCTTGCAATTGTACCGTTTGACCAATACGGACATTGTTACCTTGCAGGAAGAAGAAGCTGACCTACGTCAACAAATCACTGTTTTAGAGGCTATTATTGCAGATGAACGTACCATGTACAATGTCATGAAACGCGAATTGCGCGAAGTCAAGAAAAAATTTGCCACACCACGCTTGACGGAATTACAAGCACAAGCAGAAACGATTGAAATCGATGTGACCAGCTTGATTGTGGAAGAAGATACTTATGTCAGCGTGACAAAAGGTGGCTACATCAAGCGTACCAGCCCGCGTTCTTATAATGCCTCAACGGTTGAGGAAGTCGGCAAACGTGACGATGATGAATTGATTTTTGTGGCACCTGCCAAAACCACGCAGCAGCTCCTTATCTTCACCAATTTAGGTAATGTGATTTACCGCCCTGTTCACGAATTAACCGATATTCGTTGGAAAGACATCGGTGAACATTTGTCACAAACCATTACCAATTTTGCAGCCAATGAAGTGGTGCTTCATGCAGAAATTGTCGATGATTTTGGCACACAAACGTATTTTGCAGCGACTAAAATGGGGCAAATCAAACGCTTTGAACGTAAGGAATTGACGCCATGGCGTACCTACAAATCAAAAGCCATCAAATTCGCCAAATTGAAGAGCGAAGAGGACCAAGTGATTGCCATTTCACCGATAGCCCTTGATAATGTGATGCTTCTAACGCAAAATGGCTACGCTCTGCGATTTAACATCGAAGAAGTGCCAGTTGTTGGCCCGAAAGCAGCAGGTGTCAAGGCCATCAACCTCAAAGATGATGACGTCGTTGTTTCGGTTTTTATCGCAAATACTGACAGTGTGTTCATTTTGACCCAACGTGGTAGTGTGAAACGCATGGAAACCGACGTGATTCCATTGACCAATCGTGCCAACCGTGGTTTGCTCGTCTTACGCGAATTAAAAACCAAGCCACATCGCATCTTGCTTGCTGGTCCTGTTTACGATGAGCAACAAGACGAGTCGCTTGATTTGTTCACGACAGCACCAGAGGAAAATCTCGACCATGCTAGTCAAACCTTAGAAGTGCATTCGAACAACGGAACGGTTTATCAAGTGATTTTGGCAGATTTGAGTCTGTCTGAACGCACAAGTAACGGCGCTTTCATTTCAGACACCATCTCGGACGAAGGCATTTTCAGTGCCACGGTCAAATAGATGTAAAAATCAGGAGTTTTCCTGATTTTTTAGTTAGTCAAAATTTTCAGAATTTTACAAAAAACACTTGAAAAATGATAAAAAAAGCGTACAATAGGATAAAAGTCAGGAAAGAGGATTTATTATGACAGTAGATTTCGATTGGGAAAACTTAGGATTTGAATACCATAAACTACCATTTCGCTACATTTCGTATTATAAAGACGGCAAATGGGACGATGGGCAATTAACAGAAGACGCTGTTTTGCACGTATCAGAAGCCTCAACAGCTCTTCACTATGGGCAGCAGGCTTTTGAAGGTTTGAAAGCCTACCGCACCAAAGATGGCTCTATTCAATTGTTCCGTCCTAATATGAACGCTGAGCGTTTGCAACGTACTGCTGACCGCTTGTTGATGCCACAAGTTCCAACGGATAAGTTCATCGATGCCGTCAAACAAGTCGTGCGTGCTAACGAAGACTATGTGCCACCATACGGCACAGGAGCGACTCTTTACATTCGCCCTCTCTTAATTGGGGTTGGTGATGTGATTGGGGTACATCCAGCCGATGAGTATATTTTCACTATTTTTGCTATGCCAGTGGGAAATTATTTTAAGGGTGGCTTGGTGCCAACCAATTTCCTCATTCAAGACGAATACGACCGTGCAGCACCACACGGCACAGGAGCAGCCAAGGTTGGTGGAAACTACGCGTCTAGCCTTCTGCCAGGAAAAATTGCCCACGAACGCCAATTTTCAGATGTGATTTACTTAGACCCTGCCACTCATACCAAAATCGAAGAAGTGGGGTCAGCTAACTTCTTCGGTATTACAGCAGACAATGAATTCATTACTCCTCTTAGCCCATCAATCCTACCGTCAATTACAAAATATTCGCTTCTTTATTTAGCAGAAAATCGCTTTGGTATGACAGCCATTCAAGGCGATGTCAAATTGGATGAATTGGATAAGTTTGTAGAAGCAGGAGCCTGTGGAACTGCCGCTGTTATTTCCCCAATTGGTGGTGTTCAGCATGGTGATGATTTCCACGTCTTTTACAGTGAAACAGAAGTTGGTCCCGTCACTCGTCAGTTATACGATGAATTAGTCGGTATTCAATTTGGAGATGTGGAAGCTCCAGAAGGATGGATTGTCAAAGTAGATTAAAGCAGGAATCAGGAAGCTTGCCCTTGCCAGCTTCCTATTTTTTCGGTAAAATGGGTAGAGCGAGGTGAGAGAATGAGTAAAAAAGATAAAAAAATTGAATTGCAATTGTCAGATAGCAAGGTCACTATTAATAATGCCAAGGTTGACGGATATGCCTTGCAAACAGGTAAAAAAACAATTGGTGAAATTGCTGAGTTGGAGAACCGTTTTGCAGTCGTTGAAAACGGCGAAGTTAAAGCCTTTTTCAAAAATTTAGAACAAGCCATTGAAAGCACGATTGAAAATTATAATCTTAATCGTTAAAAAGAAGTGAAAACTACTTGCATCGAAACAAAAACTATGTTAAAATAGTTTTTGTTGTAACGGAAGGGTAGCGAAGAGGCTAAACGCGGCGGACTGTAAATCCGCTCCTTCGGGTTCGGGGGTTCGAATCCCTCCCCTTCCATTCTGTTATTGGGGTATAGCCAAGCGGTAAGGCAAGGGACTTTGACTCCCTCATGCGTTGGTTCGAATCCAGCTACCCCAGTCAAAGGTATCAAGTTTTGGCTTGACACCGTCAAAGATAAAAGTTGTTGTCATTGCGGGTTACCTTGAGAAATATTATTGTTGTCAAAAGTTAGTTAAACTAACTTTTGTTGGAGGATTTTTTAGAATGAATGAATTTGAAGATTTACTAAACAGTGTTAGCGAAGTAAATCCAGGTGATGTAGTCACTGCGGAAGTTTTAACAGTTGATAATGAACAAGCAAACGTTATTATCGAAGGAACAGGTGTTGAGGGTGTTCTTACACTTCGTGAATTGACTAATGATCGTGATGCTGATATTAACGATTTTGTTAAAGCTGGCGACACAGTTGAAGTTCTTGTTCTTCGTCAAGTTGTAGGTAAAGATACTGATACAGTTACTTTCCTTGTCTCTAAAAAACGTTTGGAAGCTCGCAAAGCTTGGGATAAACTTGTTGGTCGCGAAGGTGAAGTTGTTACTGTTAAAGGAACACGTGCCGTTAAAGGTGGCCTTTCAGTTGAATTTGAAGGACTTCGCGGTTTCATTCCAGCTTCAATGATTGATACTCGTTTTGTTCGTAACACTGAAAAATTTGTTGGACAAGAATTTGAAGCAAAAATCAAAGAAGTTGTTCCAGCTGAAAACCGTTTCATCCTTTCACGTCGTGACGTTGTTGAAGAAAAAGCAGCTGAAGCACGTAAAGAAGTCTTCTCAAAACTTGAAGAAGGCGCTATCGTTAAAGGTAAAGTTGCTCGTTTGACAAGCTTTGGTGCATTCATCGACTTAGGTGGTGTTGATGGACTTGTTCACGTTACTGAATTGTCACATGAACGCAACGTTTCACCTAAATCAGTTGTTTCTGTTGGTGAAGAAGTAGAAGTTAAAGTTCTTTCAATCGATGAAGAAGCAGGTCGTGTATCACTTTCACTTAAAGCAACAACACCTGGACCATGGGATGGTGTAGAACAAAAACTTGCTGCTGGTGACGTTGTTGAAGGTAAAGTAAAACGTTTGACTGATTTTGGTGCTTTCGTTGAGGTATTGCCAGGTATCGATGGACTTGTTCACATTTCACAAATTTCACACAAACGTGTTGAAAATCCAAAAGATGTTCTTTCAATAGGACAAGAAGTTAAAGTTAAAGTTTTGGATGTAAATGCTGATGCAGAACGTGTATCACTTTCAATCAAAGCTCTTGAAGAACGTCCAGCACAAGCTGAAAACAACGAAGAAAAACGCCAATCACGTCCACGTCGTCAAAAACGTGAAGTAAAACGTGATTACGAACTTCCAGAAACTCAAACTGGATTCTCAATGGCTGATTTGTTCGGTGATATCGAATTATAATCACTAGCTAATATATCAGATACGAGGTTGATGTTAATCGACCTCGTATTCTTTTTTTGTTTTGGTTTTTATTTTTCTGGAAATATGGTATAATATAACAGTTGCCACTCTTAGTGTAATGGATATCACGCAAGATTCCGGTTCTTGAGATAGGGGTTCGATTCCCTTAGGGTGGATGATAGTTAACGTTTTCTTATGAGATGTTTTAAGCTTTATTTTAATTGCTAGTGCTAGTCTTATAAGTATAGGATATATCGGTTGATGCCATCCGTTTCTGTGTCATGAGGTGACCAATATGCAAAAGTACTCTTCTTATCGTCGGCAATTTCTCTGCTTGCTCATTTACCTTGTTGCAATCATTTATAATATAATGACTTTGAACATGGTCTTTGTTTATTTATGGATAGCGATTTTCTTGGGGCATCTGATGTTTTTGCTTTGTAGTATGTTTAAAGATCATAAGCAGTAAAAGCACCCTTTGGATAGGGTACTTTTAGTTAATTAATGGTTGCCATTATGCTATCTGCAGTAGTTGTTGGTAGAATACGTATGCGGTTGAGTGACAGCAGTCCATTGTCGGCGCTTGCGAGTCCTTCGTTGGTGGTTACCCCAAGTTTGTAATCTAGATTTTCTGCAATTTGTAAGGTTGTGTCAGAATAACGTCCAGCAGGGTAAGCGATAGCAATGGTGTCTTGATTCAAGGAATCGTCGAGATACTGTTTGGAATCCTTCATTTCGGTTGTTTGCGTAGAACTGTCTGTGGCAGATAAATCAGGATGAGTCACTGTGTGGTCTTGGAAAGACATACCGTTGTTCTTCATTTCAAGCATTTCATCAAGAGATAAATTGGCTTGGCTACCAACTGTACTAGTGATCACATTATTGGTTGCCTTGACTTGGTATTTTTGTAAAATAGGGTAGGCATTATCATAAAAATCCCACAAGCTGTCATCAAAAGTTAGCCAGATAATTTTTTGATTGCCATTTGGAAGTACATTTTCAGTTAAAACCTTGTGGACTTCCTCAGGCGTTAGGAAGTAGTAGCCTTCGTTTGACAGGCGTTGAATGTGGCTTTCAAAAGTGGTCGGGTCAACGATGAGGTTGGCGTTAGCACTTTCTTCAGGCGCCATGACGTGGATGGCGTGGTACATGAGAATCGGGAAATGGATGGCCGTGTCTTGCTTGACCCAGTCCACTTCACTGCTTTCTTGGGAAGTGGTCGATGAAGAAGTACTGCTAACAGCAATCACAGTGCTTTCTTGTTTTATGACATCTTGTGCTTGTTTTGTTGCGTGGTTAGGTTTTGCTATAAAAAAGATGGCGACTCCAGCGATAACACAAGCAAATGCTAAGAAAAACCAAATAAGGACAGTTGGTTTCTTCTTTTGGCGTCTGTGGCGATGGCTTCGTTTTTCCATAATGTAATAAAATCTCCTTGTCAAATCATTCGTTTACTTCTATTCTACTATTTTTTTGGCTTAAAATGGAAGCTTTTCTGAAAAATGACGGCTATTTTTAATGAAAGCTATTTTTCTGTAAATTCTGAATAATTTTGTGGTATAATGTAAGAAATGTGTTTATTTTAGAGAGTTTTTCTCAAATGAAGGAGGAGACGATGTCATTAAAAATTGCTTTACTTGGATTTGGTACGGTTGCTAGCGGAGTGCCGTTTTTGCTGGAAGAAAACCATTCAAAAATTGTAGAGGCAGCTCATGACACCATTGAAATCGCTAAAGTTTTGGTGAGAGATGACGAGGAAAAAAATCGTTTAAGAGCAGCAGGTCACGATTATCATTTTGTGACAAATATTGATGATATTTTAAACGATGAAAGCATTGCAATTGTGGTTGAATTGATGGGACGCATTGAGCCAGCTCGTACCTTTATCACAAGAGCCCTTGAGGCAGGCAAGCATGTGGTAACAGCCAATAAAGATTTGGTGGCGACCCATGGGAAAGAGTTGATTCAATTGGCAAAAGACAAGGAAGTTGCCTTTTATTATGAAGCAGCAGTTGCTGGGGGAATTCCAATTTTGCGTACCCTTGCCAATTCATTGACTTCAGATAAAATCACACGTATTTTGGGCGTGCTTAATGGAACGTCTAATTTCATGATGACCAAAATGGTGGATGAAGGTTGGACTTATGAGGATGCTCTTAAAACAGCTCAAGAATTAGGATATGCTGAAAGTGACCCAACAAATGACGTGGAAGGGATTGACGCGGCTTACAAAGCTGTCATTTTAAGTCAATTTGGTTTTGGAATGACCATTGATTTTGATGATGTGGCTCATAAAGGCATTACCAACATCACTCCTGACGATGTGGCAGTGGCTCAAGAATTGGGTTATGTGATTAAATTGGTGGGTGATATCCGTGAAGTTGCTTCAGGTTTGTCCGCAGAAGTGTCACCAACCTTCTTGCCAAAAACACACCCATTGGCTAGTGTCAACGATGTTATGAATGCTGTTTTTGTGGAATCTATCGGTATCGGGGAGTCGATGTACTATGGACCTGGTGCGGGTCAAAAACCAACAGCAACCTCTGTTACGGCTGATATTATTCGCATTGCACGTCGTATCAAAGACGGTAATGTTGGCAAACCATTTAATGAATTTGAGCGTGAAACCAAGATGGCTGACCCAGCAGATGTGAAGAGCCTTTATTACTTTGCGATTAACACGCCTGATAAGAAGGGGCAATTACTGCGTTTAGCTGAAATTTTCAATGCGGAAGATATCTCATTTGAGCAAGTACTTCAACAAAAAGCGAATGGCACACGTGCACGTGTGGTCATTATCACGCACGCCATGAGCCAAACCCAATTGGCATCTGTTACAGCTAAGTTGGAAGCTATTGACGATTTCCAAGTGCTTAATACATTGAAAGTATTAGGGGAATAAACTATATGAAAATTACTGTACCAGCGACTTCGGCCAATTTGGGTCCAGGTTTTGATTCGGTGGGGATTGCGGTATCCAAGTATTTAACTATTGAGGTTTTAGAGCCTTCTGAGAAATGGGAGGTCTTGCATGACTTGGACGGTGTTCCTAACGATGAGAACAATCTTTTGATTGCGACGGCTTTGAGTGTGTGCTCTGAATTAAGGCCGCACCGTGTGAAAATGGTGTCTGATGTTCCTTTGGCCAGAGGTCTGGGGTCATCGTCATCGGTTATCGTGGCAGGGATTGCCTTGGCTAATGAATTGGGGCAATTGCATTTGTCAAAAGAAGAGATGTTGGCTATTGCTACTAAAGAAGAAGGGCATCCTGATAATGTTGCGCCAGCTATTTTTGGGCAATTGGTGGTGTCATCGTACGTTGATGGCAAGGTTAGCCATGTTGTGGCCAAATTCCCTGAAACGGCTCTGATTGCTTTCATTCCTAATTATGAATTGAAAACCAGCGATAGCCGCCGTGTCTTGCCAAGTGAATTTGCTTATAAAGAGGCCGTATCCGCTTCTTCCATTGCCAATGTAGCACTTGCGGCACTTTTGACAGGTGATTTGGTGACGGCAGGTAAGGCCATTGAAGCTGACCTTTTCCATGAGCGTTTCCGCCAACAATTGGTGAAGGAATTTGCGCCAATAAAAGCAGCGGCCCATGAACTTGGTGCCTATGCCACTTATTTATCAGGAGCTGGGCCAACTATCATGGTCTTGGCGCCCAAAGATAAAGAAACAGCCATTTTTGAGTGTTTAATAGCTCTTCAGTTGGATGGTGAAGTTGTATCTTTAAACATTGACCCTCAAGGGCTTGTGATAGAATAATTCCATTATTTTAATCAAAGTGATATTAAAACACACACCTTAACGATTGGACGTCTTGTCTAATGGTTAGGGTGTTTTTTTGTTTTGTCTAAAAAACGCGGCGTATAGCGTATTTTGTCATAAAAAAGACTTATACCCAACCATAAAAAATTTAGAGTACACGATTAGGTCTTATTCTTTTATAATACTTTTATACGATTTGGAGGGGTGCTATGTTAGATTGGTCGTTTATTGTTGCAAATATTCCCCTATACCAAGAAGCTTTGGTGTTAACAGTTCGGCTGGCTTTGTTTGGTATTTTGGGAGCTATTGCGTTGGGCTTTGTCATCAGTCTTATACGCTATTATCACGTTCCGATTTTGAATACGATTTGCAAGGCTTACGTTGAATTGTCACGCAATACGCCTCTTTTGATTCAACTGTATTTTTTGTATTTTGGATTGCCAAAGATTGGTGTGATGCTTGAACCTGAAACCTGTGCTATTGTAGGCTTGATTTTTCTGGGTGGGTCTTACATGGCAGAATCTTTCCGTTCAGGCTTAGAAGCCGTTTCTGCTAGGCAATACGAAGTGGGATTGAGTATCGGATTAACACCTTTACAGAATTTTAGTTATGTCATTTTTCCGCAATCGTTGGCCGTTGCATTCCCCTCACTTGTCGCCAATGTCATTTTCTTAATCAAAGAAACGTCTGTTTTCTCCATTGTTGCTTTAGCTGACTTGATGTATGTCACTAAAGATTTGATTGGCTTGTATTATAAGACAGACGAGGCTTTGTTGATGTTGGTACTGGCTTATTTGGTGGTTTTGTTGCCCTTGTCTTTAGCAGCCAAATGGTTGGAAAGGAGGTTGAACCATGCAGGTTTCGGGATTGCACGTACTTTTTCAGGGGAATAATGTATGGCGTTTGCTTCAAGGCTTGCTGGTCACGATTAACATTGCCTTGATTTCTATTGTAATTTCTCTTGTGCTTGGGTTTTTCTTTGGTTTTCTTTTGATTTCTCGCTTTCGCGTGGTGCGTATTGCTTCTCACATGTATTTGGAATTCATTCCCATCATGCCCCAGTTAGTTCTCTTGTTTTTGGTTTATTTTGGTTTGGCACGCACTTTTAATATCAATTTATCCAGTGAAGTGGCGGTGGTGATTGTCTTTTCCATGTGGGGAACGGCTGAAATGGGCGATTTGGTCAGGGGTGCTCTACTTTCCTTACCCAAACACCAATTTGATAGTGGTTTGGATTTGGGGTTGAGCAAGGGACAATTGCTCATTCATGTGATTATCCCGCAAATCTTACGGCGATTATTGCCCCAAGCGGTCAATTTGATGACGCGGATGATCAAAACCACTTCCTTGATCGTGCTGATTGGGGCGGTAGAAGTGGTCAAGGTCGGGCAACAGATTATTGAGGCCAATCGTTTAACGGTTCCCAGCACCGCCATTTGGGTTTATAGCTTGATCTTTTTCTTGTATTTCGCGGTCTGTTTCCCGATTTCAAGATTATCTGGTTATTTAGAAAAGCGTTGGAAGGAGTGACTCTAGTGACAGCAATTTTAGACATTCAGGATATAACGAAGGATTATGGCGAGCAAACAGTGCTTGACCACTTGTCTTTTTCCGTTGGGAAAGGTGAAGTTTTGGTGATTTTAGGACCGTCTGGGTGTGGCAAATCAACCTTGCTGCGCTGCTTAAACGGTCTGGAACCCATTCAATCAGGGCAGGTGCGTTTAAACGGCGAAGCTATTTTAGAACACCCCAAACAATTGCCAGCTGTTCGTCAAAAAATTGGCATGGTCTTTCAATCCTACGACTTATTTCCGCATTTGACAGTGCTGAAAAACGTGATTTTGGCACCTGTCCGAGTGCAAAAGCGGCCCCGCAAAGAAGTCGAGGCAGAAGCCCTTGCTTTGCTGGAACGAGTGGGTTTGGCAGGAAAGGAAAATAGCTTGCCACATGAATTATCAGGCGGGCAGCAGCAACGTGTGGCTATTGTTAGAAGTTTGTTATTGCATCCTGAAGTTCTCTTGCTTGACGAGGTGACGGCCTCACTAGACCCTGAAATGGTGCGGGAAGTCTTGGAATTGGTCGGCGAATTGGCGCGTGAGGGATACACCATGATTATCGTGACCCATGAGTTGCAGTTTGCCAAAGCTGTGGCAGATCGTGTCTTGTTTTTGGAAAAGGGAGCGATTGTAGAAGAAGGTGACGCTAAAGCCTTTTTCAACCATCCCAAAACCCAACGTACCCAAGAATTTTTAAGTGTCTTTGATTTTTCAACAGTCACTGATTGATTATAAAAAGGAGTTTGCTATGAGAAATGTAAAACGTTTATTAGGTGTGATTGGCCTACTGGCTTTGTTTGTTGTTGGTTTGGCAGCTTGCTCAAATTCCGATGCTGATTCAACGGCATCTTCTGCCAGTTCGTCAGGTAATACGGCTAAGGCTAGAACTTTAGACGAGATTAAAAAAAGTGGCACGATTAGAATTGGTGTGTTTTCCGACAAAAAACCGTTTGGTTATGTAGATGACAAGGGCGCTTATCAAGGTTACGATGTTTATTTTGCCAATCGTTTAGCCAAAGATTTGGGTGTGGATGTCGAGTACGTGGCAGTGGACCCAGCCAGTCGTGTGGAATACTTGACGTCTGCCAAAGTGGATGTGATTTTGGCTAATTTCACGGTGACAGATGAACGTGCTAAACAAGTTGATTTTGCCTTGCCTTACATGAAAGTTGCGCTGGGTGTGGTGTCACCTAGTCAAAACCTGATTTCGTTAGTGGATGATTTGAAAGGTAAGACCTTGATTGTCGGCAAAGGGACAACGGCAGAAACCTATTTTGAGGAACATTATCCAGATGTGAAATTGCTCAAATACGACCAATACAGCGAAGCCTATCAAGCGCTTCTTGACGGTCGCGGAGATGCCTTATCAACGGACAATACGGAAGTGCTCGCTTGGGCTTTGGAAAATAAAGGCTACCAAGTCGGTATCACTAGTTTAGGAGATATTGATACCATCGTACCTGCCGTTCAAAAAGGCAACACCGAATTGCTCAACTGGTTAAATGATGAAATCAAATCTTTGGGCAATGAACAATTCTTCCACAAAGATTATCAAAAAACCTTGGAACCCGTCTATGGCCAAACCACCAATCTAGACGATTTAGTAGTTGAAGGTGGTGTCGTTAACTAAAAGAATGCAAAAAAGCCAGTAGCACTGGCTTTTTTTGGCTCTCAGTATGTTATAATGGCTACATCTATTATAAGGCAACACAAAAAGCGCAAGCCTTTTAAATTTCCCAAGACAAGAAGCAAGCGCTAAATCAAAATAGGTAGCAAAGAAAGTCAAACGGCTTTCCCACTGCTCCTATCATATCATAAGGAGACGATCGATAAAAATACTTGTTGTTATTTTTGTAATTATAATGATAGTCACTATTGCAGCAACGATTGTTGTTGAATGGTTCGCAAGGAAAATTAATAGAAAGGCGGATGAAATTGGAAAAGAATAAAAGAAAAGCTTACGCAACGAAAGAGGGGCAAGCAGAGGCGATTAAGCGTTGGATTGAAAAGAGCCCCGAGAATAGAGCACACCGCAATTATTTAAATCGCCGCTCTAACGCTCGTGGTTTTATCAGAACTATGGCGACTGCGGAAGATTTGGAAGAGTTAAAACAACTCATTTCAGAGCGCGAAAAAGACCTGAAAAACATTTAACTGGGGGATGGGAAATGGATTATCAAGAAGCGTTGGCGTGGATTCATGGGAAATTGAGATTTGGCATTAAGCCTGGTTTGGAGCGGATGGCTTGGATGTTGCAAGAGCTGGGCAATCCGCAAGAAAAAGTAGCTGCCGTGCATGTGGTGGGAACTAACGGCAAAGGCTCTGTAACAAGTTATTTGCAGCATATCTTTTCGTTAGCGAGCTATGAGGTGGGAACATTCACCTCGCCTTATATCCTTGATTTTAGGGAACGGATTAGCCTAAATGGGCAGATGATATCGCAGCCAGATTTTCTTGAGTTGGTTGAGCGGGTGCGTCCTGTGGTCGAGCGTTTGCCCTTGGAAACGGATTTGGAGCCTGCCACAGAATTTGAAGTCATTACTGTTTTAATGTTTGAATATTTTGGGCATATACACCCTGTTGACATTGCCATTATTGAAGCAGGGATGGGTGGACTTTACGATTCGACCAATGTTTTTAAGGCCTTGGCTGTGGTCTGCCCATCGATTGGTTTGGACCATCAAGCCATTTTAGGGCAGACTTACGCGGCTATTGCGGAGCAAAAAGTTGGTGTCTTGAAAGAAAAAGTGCCTTTTGTTTTTGCAACAGAGCGTGAGGATGTTCGTAAGGTTTTCATGGAAAAAGCGGCAGCTTGTCACAGTCACACCTATGAATGCCAAAAGGACTTTATTATCAACGTTCACGATAAGGCTTTTGATTACCGTGGGTTAGCGGCTATCGACAATATCCACCTCGCTATGCCAGGTTATCATCAAATGAGCAATGCTAGCCTTGCGATTACCACCGCGCTTTTACTGCAAGAGCAATACCCAAATGTGACTAATCCTATTATCAAAAAAGGCTTGGAAACCACTCACTGGGTCGGACGTACCGAGTTACTCTTTCCAAATGTCATGATTGACGGCGCCCATAATAATGAAAGCGTAGCGGCTCTGGTTAAGGTCATGGAAGCCTATAAAGACAAGACGATTCATATTTTATTTGCTGCTATTGACACCAAACCAGTGGATTCGATGCTGGAGCTGCTGAGCCAAGTGGCAACTGTTGAGGTAACGACTTTTGAGTACCCTAATGCCTTGGCCTTGGATCGTTACCCTGAGCAGTACCGCAAAGTGGCGCACTGGCAAGATTGGCTTGCCCAAATCAATCTCGATAGTCAAGAGGATTTTTACCTCATAACAGGGTCACTCTACTTCATCTCACAGGTCCGCCCAGTGCTTTTGTCAAAAGAGGTCAATTAGGTTATAGATAAATCATCAAAAACACCTGCTTTTGGATAAATAGTCTGAAAATTAGCACACCCTTCTGGAGGGTGTTTTTTGTAAGATTTATCCGAAAATTTTCGGAAAAGTTAGGAAATGATAAAAATAAACTGTTGTATTTTGTGATATAATAGTAGGAAATAAAAAAGATTGAAATAAGTATGTCAAAGCAAGAAAAACTTGAATCAGCCGTTTATCAATTGTTGGAGGCCTTGGGTGAAAATCCAGAGCGTGAGGGGTTGTTGGATACACCAAAGCGTGTTGCGAAAATGTACCAAGAAATGTTCTCAGGTTTGCATGAGGACCCGAAAGACCAGTTTACCGCCGTTTTTTCAGAAAATCACGACGAGATTGTCTTGGTCAAAGATATTCCTTTTTATTCCATGTGTGAACACCATTTGGTGCCTTTTTATGGAAAAGCTCACGTGGCTTATTTACCGAGTGACGGCCGAGTGACTGGTTTAAGCAAGTTGGCGCGTGCGGTCGAGGTTGCCAGCAAACGCCCACAATTGCAAGAACGTTTGACAGACCAAGTGGCTACGGCGCTGGAAGAAGCCTTGCAGCCAAAAGGGGTATTTGTCATGGTAGAAGCAGAGCATATGTGCATGACCATGCGCGGCATTAAAAAACCAGGCAGCAAAACAGTCACAACCGTTGCTAAAGGGATTTTCAAAGACAATCGAGATGAGCGAAATGAAATCTTGTCTTTGATTTTGGGCAAATAGTAGCAAGTGATCACACAAGGGAGATAAGATGAAAATTGGTACACACGAGCTCGATGCAAAAGCTTGCATTATGGGAGTGCTCAATGTTACTCCAGATTCGTTTTCAGATGGCGGATCTTATATCACGGTTGAAAAGGCGCTCAAGCAAGCGGAGCAAATGATTGCAGCAGGGGCGCAAGTGATTGATGTCGGCGGCGAATCCACTCGTCCAGGAGCTAGTTTTGTAGACGCTGAGGAAGAAATCCATCGCGTGGTCCCTGTTATCAAAGCCCTCAAGGAACGTTTTGACGTTTTGGTAAGCATCGATACCTATAAAACCCAGACGGCGCGTGCGGCTCTAGAAGCTGGTGCTGATATTTTAAATGACGTTTGGGCTGGGCTTTACGATGGAGATATGCTGGCTTTGACAGCTGAAAAAAAGGTGCCCATTATGCTGATGCACAATCAAAAAGAGGAAAGCTATCAAGACATTACCCAAGACGTTTGTGATTTTTTGAGTCAGCGTGCTCAAGCTGCTCTGGAAGCTGGCGTTCCTGCGGAGTGTATTTGGTTGGATCCAGGTTTTGGTTTTGCTAAAAATGAGCAGCAAAATGTCGAACTATTAAAGGGCTTGGACAAGGTTTGCCAGCTGGGCTTTCCTGTTCTTTTTGGTATTTCACGAAAACGCACGGTAGATTATTTGCTGGGCGGAGGGACTTTGGCCAGTGAGCGTGATATGGGAACGGCTGCGCTATCAGCTTGGGCAATTGCCAAGGGTTGTCAAATGGTTCGTGTTCACAATGTTGACCTTAATCGTGATTTGGTTCGAGTGATTAGCCAGTTAGTGTGAAGGGAGTGACAGACAAGGAAAGCAGACAAGTGGCTTTCTTGTGGTGATATGGATAAGATTTATTTAAACGGCTGCCGTTTTTACGGTTATCATGGTGCCTTGGCTGAAGAACAGGTTTTGGGTCAGATTTTTCGTGTGAATTGTACCTTGTCAGTTGATTTGCAACAAGCATCGCAATCGGATGCTTTAGAAGACACGGTGCATTATGGTTTGGTCTTTGACGCTATCAAAAAACAAGTGGAAGAAAAGCGTTATGCCTTGCTAGAGCGTTTGGCGGGAGCTATTTGCCAAGACATTTTTGACCAATTTCCCTTGGTTCAAGCCATTTCCATTGAGATTTTCAAAGATAATCCCCCTATCAATGGGCATTATGATGCCGTGGGCATTGCTTTAGAGAGGAAACGTGTATGACCCGTGTGTACTTGAGTTTGAGCAGTAATATTGGTGATAGAGAAGCCTATTTATCTGCCGCGGTGGAGGCTCTGAGACAATTAGAGCAAACAAGGGTGACGGCTGTGTCTTCACTCTACGAAACAGCCGCTTGGGGGAAGACAGATCAAGACGATTTTTTGAATATCTGTTGCGAACTAGACACGTCTTTATCGCCTCAAGTCTTCTTGCAGGCTTGTCAGACCATTGAAAGGGACCTTGACCGTGTGCGGCATGAGCATTGGGGGCCTCGGACCATTGACATCGATATTCTTATCTATGGCAATGAAAAGCAAAAAACGGAAGAATTGACCCTTCCGCATCCTTATATGACTGAGCGTGCCTTTGTTTTAGTACCCTTGGCTGAGATTGCGCCAAACCTTTTGCTTAATGGTAAAGATCTGGTTTTTTATCTAGGAAAGTTAGAGGCGCAAGAAGTTCGAAAAGTTCCTTGGAAATGATCGTCAAACAGCCGTTTTTGTGCTATAATGAAAATCGGCTTTATGCCGTTTTTTAGTCATGCAAATAAGAATCAGACAACTCAAACAGCCTTATTTGTTATTAAAGAGTTAGAATTGGAAAAAACATGTTAGATTTTTTAGAAAATGAATTAGAAGGCATTGATATTCGTGTCAATGAACCTTTGAAAAAATACACTTATACCAAGGTGGGTGGTCCAGCAGATTACCTTGCCTTTCCGCGCAACCGCTATGAATTGTCACGCATTGTCGCTTATGCCAATGCGCATGACATTCCTTGGATGGTCCTTGGAAATGCCAGCAATATCATTGTCAGAGATGGCGGTATCCGTGGTTTTGTGATTATTTTTGACAAGCTAAATACCGTGACGGTCAATGGTTATGTTATCGAAGCCGAAGCAGGTGCCAACCTAATTGAAACGACTCATATCGCTAAATTCCACAGTTTGACAGGTTTTGAATTTGCTTGCGGTATTCCAGGTAGCGTTGGTGGTGCGGTTTTCATGAATGCAGGTGCTTACGGCGGAGAGATTTCGCATATCTTGGTTTCAGCCAAAGTTCTCAATAAAGATGGTTCGATTGAAACTATCGCTGCGCGTGATATGGCATTTGGTTACCGTCATTCTGCGGTGCAAGATAGCGGAGCGGTGGTGATTTCAGCAAAATTCGCTCTCAAACCAGGGGATTTCCACTTGATTGAACAAGAAATGCAACGTTTGACCCATTTGCGTGAATTAAAGCAACCGTTGGAATACCCGTCATGCGGTTCGGTTTTCAAACGTCCCGTCGGTCATTTTGCAGGGCAATTGATTAGCGAAGCTGGTCTAAAAGGACATCGTATCGGTGGCGTTGAAGTCAGCAAAAAGCACGCTGGCTTTATGGTCAATGTTGCTGACGGTACTGCTCAGGATTACGAGGACCTCATTGCCTATGTGATTGACAAAGTGGAGCAGACATCTGGTGTTCGCTTGGAACGTGAAGTTCGTATTATTGGTGAAAAAAACAGTAAAGAAGCCCTCAGGAGGATTTATGAGAATTGACTAATCCAATCATTGAATTTAAAAATGTATCAAAAGTATTTGAAGACAATGGCACTGTCGTTTTAAAAGATATTAACTTTACGCTAGAAGAAGGGAAATTCTACACCCTTCTTGGTGCTTCAGGTTCTGGTAAATCAACGATTTTAAATATTATCGCTGGTTTGCTGGATGTCACGACAGGGGATGTTTACCTAGACGGTCAGCGCATCAACGATGTCCCAATCAATAAGCGTGATGTGCACACCGTTTTCCAAAATTATGCCCTTTTTCCACACATGACTGTTTTTGAAAACGTCGCTTTTCCGCTGAAACTCAAAAAAGTGGACAAAAAAGAGATTGAGCGCCGTGTAGAAGAAGCTCTTAAAATGGTGCGTTTGGATGGATTTGGCAAACGTCAAATTCAAAAACTCTCAGGTGGGCAACGCCAACGTGTCGCGATTGCACGCGCTATTATCAACGAACCACGCGTGGTCTTACTTGATGAACCCCTGTCTGCCCTTGATTTGAAATTGCGAACGGAAATGCAATACGAACTGCGTGAATTGCAGCAACGATTGGGTATCACGTTTGTCTTTGTGACACACGACCAAGAAGAAGCGCTTGCCATGTCAGATTGGATTTTTGTCATGAATGAGGGGGAAATTGTTCAATCAGGAACGCCAGTTGATATTTACGATGAGCCCATCAACCACTTCGTTGCGACCTTTATCGGTGAGTCTAATATTTTGCCAGCTACCATGATTGAAGATTACTTGGTAGAATTCAACGGCAAACGCTTTGAAGCTGTTGACGGTGGTATGCGTCCTAACGAGCCTGTTGAGGTGGTCATTCGTCCTGAAGATTTGCAAATTACCATGCCTGAAGAAGGTAAATTGCAAGTGAAAGTGGATACGCAACTCTTTCGTGGGGTGCATTATGAAATCATCGCTCATGACGATTTAGGCAATGAATGGATGATTCATTCAACCCGCAAAGCGATTGAAGGAGAGGTCATCGGACTGGATTTCACACCAGAGGACATCCACATCATGCGTCTGAATGAAACTGAGGAAGAATTTGACGCACGTATCGAAGAGTACGCTGAAGTGGAAGAGCATGAAGACGGTTTGATTCATGCCATCGAGGAGGAACGCAATGAAGAAAAACACTAGTTTCTTCTCGGTGACCTACTTGCTTTGGCTGGGGCTTTTTGTCATTGCACCTGTGGTTATGATTCTTTGGCAATCTTTTTTTGACATCCAAGGTCATTTCACTCTAGCCAATTATGAAACTTTTTTTAGCTCATGGACTTACCTGCGCATGAGTTTTAATTCCATTTTGTATGCTGCCATCATCACTTTGGTGACTTTGGTGATTTCTTACCCAACGGCCTATTTTTTAACCCGTTTGAAACATAAGCACCTCTTTTTGATGCTGGTTGTCTTACCGACCTGGATTAATTTGTTGCTGAAAGCCTATACGTTCATGGGGATTTTTGGGCAACAAGGTGGGGTCAATAACTTTTTAACCTTTATTGGTATTGGTCCTAAACAGATTTTGTTTACCGATTTTTCATTTATTTTCGTCGCTTCTTACATCGAAATTCCCTTTATGATTTTGCCTATTTTCAATGCTCTTGACGACATTGACCAAAACCTTATTCATGCTAGCCGTGACTTAGGGGCAAATGAATGGCAGACCTTTTTAAAAGTCACGCTGCCTTTATCCTTAAATGGGGTGCGAAGTGGGGTGCAATCAGTCTTTATCCCGAGTCTTAGCTTGTTCATGCTGACACGCTTGATTGGGGGAAATCGAGTGATTACACTAGGAACTGCGATTGAACAACACTTTTTGACCACTCAAAACTGGGGCATGGGTTCAACCATTGGGGTAATTTTAATTATCGCCATGATTGCGACCATGTGGGTGACTAAGGAGAGAAGAAAATGAAAAAATTTGCAAATCTTTATCTGACTTTAGTCTTTATTATCTTATACATTCCGATTGCCTACCTCATTTTTTATTCCTTTAATGAAGGTGGGGACATGAATGGGTTTACGGGCTTTACCTTGGAGCATTACCGCACCATGTTTGCAGATAGCCGCTTGATGTTAATTCTCGTGCAAACCTTTTTCTTAGCCTTTCTCAGTTCTATTTTGGCGACAGCAATTGGAACATTTGGTGCGATTTTTATTTACCAAGCCCGCCGCAAACACCAGCAAGCCTTGTTATCATTGAATAACATTTTGATGGTGGCACCAGACGTCATGATTGGGGCAAGTTTTTTGATTCTATTTACCTGTCTGGCTAGTCTTTTGCATTTCAATCTTGGCTTTATGACGGTTTTACTGAGCCATATCGCCTTTTCTATTCCCATCGTGGTGCTGATGGTTTTGCCACGCTTGCAAGAAATGAATGCAGACATGATTAATGCCGCTTATGATTTGGGGGCAACGCCTTGGCAAATGTTGCGAGAAGTCATGTTGCCTTATTTGACACCTGCGATTATTTCAGGTTTCTTCATGGCGTTTACGTATTCCCTTGATGATTTTGCGGTGACGTTCTTTGTGACAGGAAATGGTTTTTCAACCCTTTCTGTTGAGATTTATTCACGGGCTCGCCGTGGGATTTCCCTGGAAATCAATGCCCTATCAACCGTCGTCTTTCTCTTTAGTATCTTGCTTGTTATAGGGTATTACTTTATTTCTCAAGATAAGGAGGAAAAAGATGCGTAGATTATACTCGTTTATCGTGGGAGTGCTCGTAATTACGGGTGTTTTGTTTGGGGCTTCGATTTACATGAAAAGAAGTACTAGCTCAACCAGTCAATCAGACAAGCTGGTTATCTATAACTGGGGGGATTACATTGACCCTGAGTTGATTACCAAATTCACCAAAGAAACAGGTATCGAAATCCAATACGAAACCTTTGATTCCAATGAATCCATGTACACAAAAATCAAGCAGGGCGGAACAACTTATGACATTGCCGTGCCTTCTGATTACATGATTGACAAATTGAAAAAAGAAAACCTGCTCAACAAGCTGGACAAATCAAAGATTGTTGGCTTGGATAATATCGGCAAGGAATTTCTCAATCTTGGTTTTGACAAAAATAACGATTATTCCATTCCCTATTTTTGGGGAACGCTAGGGATTGTTTACAATGATACCATGGTAGATAATCCGCCTGAACATTGGACAGACCTTTGGAATCCTGAATATGCTAACGATATTATGCTGGTTGATGGAGCGCGCGAGGTGATGGGAATTGGACTTGGTGCTTTGGGTTATAGCTTGAACACCAAATCATTGCCTGAATTGGAGGCAGCTTCGCAAAAATTAGCTGCGCTGACACCCAATGTCAAGGCGATTGTGGGAGATGAGATGAAGGGCTACATGATTAATGGCGATGCCGCCATTGGGGTGACTTTCTCAGGGGAAGCCAGTGAAATGCTTGATTCGAATGAACACCTGCATTATGTCTTGCCAAGCGAAGGCTCGAACTTATGGTTTGATAACCTTGTCATTCCAAAGACAGCCAAGCACATTGACGAAGCTTATGCCTTTATCAACTTCATGTTAAGACCTGAAAATGCTGCTCAAAATGCGGAGTACATTGGTTATTCGACGCCTAATAATGCCGCGAAGGCTCTTTTGCCTGACAGTGTGAAAAATGACAAGGCTTTCTATCCATCAGAAGACACCATTTCACACTTGCAAGTTTATGACAACCTCGGTCAAAAATGGCTAGGCATTTACAACGACTTGTACTTACAATTTAAAATGTACCGCAAGTAAACAGACAGATTGAAGGGATTTCCCTTCAATTTTTTTTGATTCCCTCGAAATACCGCAGAAGTTTTATGGTATAATAGCAGCGTATGAAATCTATTGGAAAATTATGAAAACACTGTTTCATGAAAAGGAGTTTAGTATGGATCGTTATCATAAGGAGTATCAATTTTCGCTATCGTCCATTCTTAGTTTTGTATGGCGGGGCTTATTGGTTGGCTGTGTGGCAGGGACTATTGCCAGTGTTTTTCGCCTTTTAATTGAGCTCAGTTTGAAAAAAGTGGTACACCTTTACGAATTGTCCCACCAGCAGCCTAGTTTGTTGCTGATCTTATTTGGATTAAGTCTGGTTGTTGTAACTATCATTGGCTTTTTCATCCAATCTGACCCCAATATTAAAGGTTCAGGGGTTCAACACGTTGAAGCTGAATTGAAAGGTTTGTTGCACCCTAACTGGTGGTCTGTTCTTTGGAAAAAATTCTTTGGAGGTGTACTAGCCATTTCAATGGGATTTTTGCTTGGGCGTGAAGGACCTAGTATTCAGCTTGGTGCTATGGCAGGAAAAGGTATCGGGCGGTATTTTAAGGCTGGGCGTCTAGAAGAACGTGTCTTGATTGCTAGTGGTGCGGCAGCTGGTTTGTCTGCTGCTTTCAATGCCCCCGTGGCTGGATTGATGTTTGTTGTAGAAGAAGTTTACCATCAATTTTCGCGCTGGATTTGGATTAGTGCCTTGGTTGCCAGCCTAGCTGCTAACTTTATTTCCATGAATTTCTTTGGCTTGAAGCCTGTGCTTTATATGTCAGACCGCTTGCCTGTCTTGCCCTTGCGTTATTATTGGCTGATTTTATTGCTAGGAATTATCTTAGGTGTTTTGGGTTATGTTTATGAAAAAGTCACTCTAAATGGCGATTTGTTCTACCGTTATTTAGCCAAATTCATTCCAATTCCAAGTGCTTTTTACAGTGTTTTTGCGGTCTTTCTCATTATTCCTATCGGTTATTTCTACCCACAATTGCTGGGTGGGGGAAATGGTTTAATCACGTCTTTGCCAAGTAGTCACTTGACCTTGACCGCTGTCTGTCTTTATTTTGTCATTCGCTTTGTGTGGAGTACTTTTAGTTATTCTAGCGGCTTGCCAGGTGGTATTTTCTTACCAGTCTTGACCTTGGGTGCTATTTTAGGCTTTGGTTTTGGTCTGGTTGGTCAAGGCTTGGGACTTTATGCGGACAATTACCTCGTTTTATTTCTTGTGATGGGAATGTCAGGTTATTTTGGAGCCATTTCCAAAGCTCCGCTGACAGCCATGGTGTTGGTGACTGAAATGGTTGGTGATTTTCGTCAACTCATGCCAATTGCTGTGGTGAGCATTGTGGCTTATATCGTCATGGATGTCATGAAAGGGGAACCTATCTACGAAGCCTTGTTAGCTAAATTACCGATTTTAGAGGATAGAGAAGTCATTGAGCCAACGTTGGTGTCTTTGACCGTTTCAGATAAAATTGCTGGCAAGTATGTCAGAGATTTGGTTCTTCCTAAAAATGTGCTGATTACTATGCAAATTCGTGACCAACATTCTGAAGTTGTGTCAGGAAGCACGCGCTTAAATGCTGGAGATACCATTTTCCTTGTGGTCAATGAGCCAGATATCGGCAAAATAAGATCCTTACTGATGTAGTTTGTAAAATGATGGCGCTCTTTTTTCTTTCTTTGTAATTTTTGATACAATAAATGGAGAAAAAGGATTGTTTCTGATATGAACATTATCAAAGTTTATAATAACAATGTGGTTTTGGCGAAAAATGACCAGGATGAAGAACTCATTGTTATGGGAAAGGGGCTTGGTTTTCAGAAAAAACGGGCGATGCTATTGCCCCTCTTTTGATTGAAAAGACTTTTGTTTTGTGAAATGAAGGGGCTAGTGATGAATTAACACGGTTTTATTTGGAATTGTCATCATCAGGGGCTTACCTATCAACTGTTATGTCAAGTATTTTAGCAGTTTGGTTGGCATCAATGATTGAAAAAGGCATTAAGAACATCAGGCCTGATCTGGTCAAACTCTTTGTGGTACCATTTTTGACAATTATTGTCACTGCTCTTTTAACCTTCCTAGTGGTTGGTCCGATTGCTAATCTCCTAACGGACTGGCTATCTCTAGGATTCCAAACAATTTTGAACTTCAACTCAGTTCTTTATGGTTTCTTCTTGGGAGCATTGTGGCAAGTATTGGTTATGTTTGGTTTGCACTAGGCTCTTGTTTCACTTGCTATCATGAACATTACTATAAATGGTTATTCTTGCTATTCTTTTGGATCATGTCTGCCAAACTTCACTCAAACAGGTGTTCTTGAAGCGATTATTCTTAAAACCAAAGAACCAAAAGTTCGCACGATTTCAATGCCAGCCTTCATTTCATCAGTTTTTGGTGTAACCGAACCGGATAATTATGGTGTGACGCTTCCAATGAAACATCGTTCTTCATCTCATATTTCGTTTTAGGTATTGCCGGTGCTTTGGAAATATTCTTCAAAGTGTATAGCTATAGCACTAGAGTATTTGGAATCTTCCAATATCCAGCTTATATTAAGTCAGAAATGGGTGATATGTTTGATATGTGGATTATGATTAGACTTTCAGTGATTGCCATTGTTCTTGCCTTCACTATCCAAATGTTTGTTCTAGTACCATACCTTTACGGCTAACCAAAAGAAGAAAAGACACAAGCTGTGGTTGAACCAGTCCATAACTTGAAAGAATTCCAACAAGAAATCATTGCTAGCCCAATGACAGGGAAAGTAGTGAAACTTGAAGATGTGCCAGATGAAGTTTTTGCGACAGGTGCGATGGGTAAAGGTATTGCCATTGACCCAGCAGACGGTATCGTATCATCGCCTGTTGATGGTGAAGTCACTCTTGTCTTCCCAACAGAACACGCCCGTTGGCCTACGCACAGAAAGCAGTGTCGAATTGCTCATTCACGTAGGTATGGATATGGTTTTTCTTGATGGTAAAGGCTTTACAACCTTTGTCAAAGCAGGGGATAAGGTTCAAGCTGGTAAAAACTTACTAGATTTTGATTTGAAAGCCATCCGCGATGCAGGCAGGCTTTACCAGTTATCTCACCGATTATCGTTACCAATTCGACAGACTTCAGTTATGTGCTAACCACACAAGATGCAACGGTAATAGCTGGTGATTACCTCCTAACGGCACTAGCTTAAAAATAGAGCAAAACAAAAAGCATGATTGAGTATCATGCGTTTTTTGGTGTCACGATTTGTGAGAATGCGTGAATTTTTTACGGTATTGACTTGGGGTTAATTGGTAATAACGCTTGAATTGGCGGTTAAAATTAGACAGATTATTAAAGCCGACATCCGTCGCGATATCTAAAATAGAATGCGATGTGTTGATGAGCAATTCACTGGCCTTATTGAGTCGTACTTGAATGACAAATTCAGTACAAGAAACCCCTGTTTGTTGCTTGAAAAGGGTCATGAAATGGCTCTTGCTATACCCCATAAAATGAGAGAGGTAATCAATAGACAAATTCTTTTGGTAATTGTGGTTGATGTGGTCAATCAACTGACGAATTTGCTCGTTTTTACGATAGGCATCATCTGTCGTTTTTTGAACAACATAATGATGGTAAAACAAGAGATAAAGAAATTCGTTGATTTTTGATTTGAGAGAGAGTTCAAAATGGCGGTCTTTATTGGCAGACAGCTCAAAAATGGTAAACAAACAACGTTTAATCTCATCATAGCCTCCCATGCCTGGTTGAATCCGCGGAACAAATTGGTAAAGACTGGATTGCAAGGGTTGCAAGTAACGAATGCTGACATGGTCAACTGTTGAATGGCCAATCATATCCAAATGAAAGCGGAAAGTATCCGTCACATGGGTTTGATTTTCCAAAGGATGAATAGAGTGCATACCATTTGGACGGATGAGGATAATATCACCTGCCTGACTGTCAAAATAATCGTAGTCAATATGAAAACGAGCTGACCCCTCATAAATGTAATTGATTTCTATTTCGGGATGCCAATGAAATAAAATATCTGGACGTCCTGACTCCACGACCGTTCGATAATAGTCGTAAGGAAGTAAGGACTTGTGTTCTGAATTAGTTGTCATAGTCAAACACCTTAATCATATGATAGTATTATATGATCATTATAACAAAAAACGAAAGAGATAACAGATTTGAACAGTGGTCCCCTTAGCTATTTTGCTTTAAAAGTAGTAAAATAAAGGGGTATAAGATGTATTGTCACATGATGTAAGGAGGAAGTATCATGAATGAATTGAAAAATGTATTATTGGCTGGTATTGGATTAACATCTATGACCTTAGAAAAAGCAGATACTTTTGTTAAGGATTTGGTGCAAAAGGGACGTTTAACCGTTGATGAAGGCAAAGAACTTCAAACCGAATTAAAACGCAAGAGTAGAGACCAAGCTGAAGATTTGTTGACGCAATTAGACGTCAAAACAAAACCTGTGCAATACGCCACTAAGGCAGATATCGCGCGTCTAGAAGAAAAATTAGATGCCTTATTGACCAAGGCACCAAACGATGACGACAAAGAGTAAGGACAGTTTATGTCGAATAAGCGCCTAAGAGAAATTATAGGAGTCTTTAGTGCAGTTGGCCTCACAACCTTAAAAGAAAAAGGAAAGCCCTTAAAAGACAAGTCCACACCACGAAAACTGCGCCTTGCTTTTGAGAAACTGGGCCCTAGTTTTATCAAAATCGGGCAAATTCTCTCCACTAGAAGTGACCTTTTGCCAGATGTTTACATCAAAGAACTCAGCAAGCTTCAAAATGATGTCATTCCGCTGCCGCAAGAGGAAATGTTGGCTGCTATCAAGGCAGAGTTACCTGTGCCAATGTCAGAAGTTTTTGCAGAGATTGGCACAACACCACTAGCCAGTGGTTCGGTGGCACAAACAGTGCGTGCGACCTTGGTTGATGGGCAACAAGTGGTTATCAAAATCCAGCGGCCGCATTTGCCTGAAATCATTAATGAGGATCTCAACCTTCTGATTCGATTGTCGCGTTTTATTCCCAAAGGCATTTTGCCCATGGTGAATTTTGGGGAGGTCTTTGAACAATTAAAAGAGAGTCTAAGTAGAGAGATTGATTTTCGCAATGAAGCGCAGGCCATTCAGACCTTTTCTGACTTAAACAAATCAGTTGCCTGCATTGCTACGCCCCGTTTATTTGATTCCTACACAACGCCTCGTATGCTAGTGGAGGAATACGTTGAAGGCATTCCCATCAATCATTATGATGAGTTGGTAAAGGCGGGCTATGATTTAGAGGACATTGGTAAAAAGCTGATGTTAAGCTTTATCAAGCAAGTCTTTAAGGACGGGTACTTTCATGGTGACCCTCACCCAGGAAATCTGCTGATTTCTGAAGGCAAAATCTATTTCATTGACTTTGGGATCATCGGCCAACTGGAAAATGATATGCGCGTGGCGCTCAACGATATTTTGTATAGTTTTACGGCTCAAGATGTTGAGGGCATGATGCAAGGAATTTTGGCGGTGACTAGCTTTGATTCCACTCTCAGCAAAACCGATTTGGCTCAAGATGTGGAGCGGATGTTGGCTAAATATTCTAATTTGGATTTGGGCAATCTATCCCTGACTGATTTGATAGAAGATTTGCTAGATGTGTTTGTCAAAAACGATTTGAAAGCATCGCCCAAGATTACCATTTTAGAAAAAGCTGCTCTGCAAATTGAAGGCGTTTTCCGTGAATTAGCTCCAGAAGTTGACCTCATGACCCTTGCTAAGAATTATTTCCTAGAAAATATGGGACCTGACATGCTTAAGCAAGCTTTGAACAAAGAAACCTTGCTTATCGAGCTATTTTATCAACTAAAAAATGGTAAGAATATCCCGCGTCGTCTCAATCAACTCTTGGAACAAGTCTTAAATGGACGTATTTTAGTTAACCATGATTTATACGATTACACCAACCGTATTAAGTTTTTTAATCGTGTGGTTAACCGCTTTGTTTTGAGTTTGCTCTTTTTTGCCGTATTGATAAGTGCTGTGATTTTGAGTTTTAATCAAAACTTAGAAATCCTATCAAATGGCCTTTTTGTCTTAGCTTTGTTGCTCTTTTTGTGGGACTTAGTCCTCATTCTCAAAAAATGAAAAACTAACTAGATAGAAGGAATTTCCTAATGACTTAGGAAATTTTTTCTATTTTTATTTTTGTAACCGCTTGCTATAATGACAGTGTATTAAACAAGGAGGATATGTAATGGCTAAGTTACCAGATAATTTTTTGTGGGGTGGTGCAGTTGCTGCTCACCAACTTGAAGGTGGATGGAAAGAAGGAGGAAAAGGACTCAGTGTTGCTGACGTGATGACAGCTGGTCGTCATGGTGTTCCTCGTGAAATCACTGACGGTGTGGTTGAAGGTAAATATTATCCAAACCACGAAGCGATTGATTTCTATCACCACTATAAAGAAGATATTGCTTTGTTTGCTGAAATGGGCTTCAAATGCTTCCGTACATCAATTGCATGGACACGTATTTTCCCAAATGGTGATGAATTAGAACCAAATGAAGCAGGTTTGCAATTCTACGATGATTTATTTGACGAATGCTTAAAACACGGTATCGAACCTGTTGTTACTTTGTCTCACTTTGAATTGCCATATCACTTGGTTAAAGAATATGGTGGTTTCACAAACCGTAAATTAGTTGATTTCTTTGTTCGTTTTGCAGAAACATGCTTCCGTCGCTACAAAGACAAAGTTAAATATTGGATGACTTTCAATGAAATCAATAACCAAGCAAACTATCAAGAAGATTTTGCACCATTTACAAACTCTGGTATTGTCTACAAAGAAGGCGATGACCGCGAAGCGATTATGTATCAAGCTGCTCATTATGAATTGGTAGCATCTGCGCGTGCGGTTAAAATTGGTCATGAAATCAACCCTGATTTTCAAATTGGTTGTATGATTGCCATGTGTCCAATTTACCCTGCAACATGTAATCCAAAAGATATTCTAATGGCACAAAAAGCCATGGAAAAACGTTATTACTTCACTGATGTGCATGTTCATGGTTTCTACCCAAATCATATTCTTAAATACTGGGAACGTAAAGGTATCAATGTTGATGTGACTGAAGAAGACTTAGCAGATTTGAAAGAGGGAACTGTTGATTACATCGGATTCTCATACTACATGTCATTTGCAATCGATTCTCACCGCGAAAACAACCCTTACTTTGACTACCTTGAAACAGAAGATTTGATTAAAAATAAATACGTCAAAGCATCTGAATGGGGTTGGCAAATTGATCCAGAAGGTCTTCGTTATAGCCTGAATTGGTTTACTGATATGTACCACTTGCCACTTTTCATCGTGGAAAATGGTTTTGGTGCTATTGACCAAGTAGAAGAGGATGGCATGGTTCACGATGATTATCGTATTGATTACCTTGGTGCTCACATCAAAGAAATGATTAAAGCTGTCGACGAAGACGGTGTTGATTTGATGGGATACACTCCATGGGGTTGTATCGATCTTGTCTCAGCAAGTACAGGTGAAATGCGCAAACGTTATGGTTTCATCTATGTTGATAAAGATGACGAAGGTAACGGTACTTACAAACGTACACCAAAATTGTCATTTGATTGGTATAAGAAAGTCATTGCTTCTAACGGTGAAGAAGTCTAAAGTTATCCATTAAGTTATTATTTTGAAACCTTTGTGGGGGGTGTAATCTCTTACCCTACGAAGGTTTTTACATGATTATAAGAAGAGAGTAGGTCTTTATGATTGGGTATATTGCGGCTTGTTTGACAACATTTGGTTTTTTGCCACAAATGATCAAGGTTTTAAAAACCAAAGACGTTGAATCCATTTCACTTGGCATGTATACCATGTCAGTCACTGGGATGGCATTGTGGTTGGCACATGGAATTTCTGTTTCAGATCCAGCTTTAATTGTTGCCAATACCATCTCAGTTGCCTTAGCAGGAATTATCCTTATTTGTAAAATAATTTATAAATAATTTTTAAAAGTCTTTGAAATGTTGTTGTATCAATGTTTTGGAGACTTTTTTGCAAAAGTTTTTCAGTAGATTCTTCCTATTTAATTTCTGAAAAGAAACCTTACAGAAAATAATTGACAGGGCTTTCAAAAAGGATTATAGTAATCGTATAATTTGAGTGTTCCGCTAGGAACAAGGATGTGAGGGTTATTACGGTGACGATTTTAGCAATTGTTTTTGGAATTTTGTTAATCTTCGCGATTGTTCGTGTTGTTCAAATCAAAATGGGCGTGACCAAACGCTTTGGTTACCATTACCATGCATCATGGACTGAAGTTACCAGATTTGATAAAAAATGATAATCTTGGAGGAAAGATTAAGATTATTTCAGCAACAGACGACACTTGCAAGGTACAATCACAGATTAATGATACCGAACTGAAAACAACTTTGATGAAGGATTATCAACTGGATTCAACTCAGGTGTCTGTCGAGATTACTCAGTAAATCGTATGCCAGTTGTGAAGGTTTATTTTTAAGGGATGGCTAAAACTATTTAGAAAAAATACAACTAACAATTTTATGTTAATATTTATGACATTTTTTCTTTAAAATAATTGTTTTTTTGAAGTTTAAAAAAATACTTCAAAAAAACAGGTTAAAGGAGATTAATGACGTTGAAAGTTTTATTGATTGTTTTGCTTATTGCACTTATTGTAGCTGGTGTATACAGCGTTAGAAATCAACTTTGGGTAGCAAAAACATTTGGTTGTGATTATGTGGTCGTCATGAAAGATGGTGCAAAACTACCTGATTTAGCAAGCATTGCCAACCTTAAAGGAAAAGTTAGAGTTGTCGGCTCATCAGATGATACTTGTAGCGTTCAATCACATCTCAACGATGTGGAATTGAAAAAGGTTTTGATGGCAGATTATCACTTGTCAGACGAAGAAGTTTATATCCGCCCAGCCCAACTATCAGGTGCCCTTGGTATGATGTAGTTTAGGAGATGACGAATAAGAGCATTAAATGGGTTATTATTATCGTATTTTTAGTTCTGATTGTTCTTGTTTACTTTTTGCCTAGCAAATATCGAAAAGTTTATGATAGTCAAGGTCAACGAATGAGTGGTCCATATATCATCACCTCTTCAAATCCTAATGAGCTTCCTGATATTTTAGCTAATCAAAAGATTGCTGATACGATTCAAGTGCTTTACAAAGACTCAAAAAGCTATCGCGTTTATTCTATAATGAACGATGAAAAATTGAAAAAGCTAATTATTGATGAGTTAGGCTTGCAACAAAATCAAGTTTCTGTGAATTATACAAAATTATTTATTCCTGAATTCTTTTAAGATAGTCAGACTAGTTTTCCCTAGTCTGGTTCTTTTTTTCTAAAAACACTGAAGATTTACAGCAAATTTCCGTAGTGATTGTAGTTTGATTACGGAAAGAGTTGTATCTAAACGGAAATTTTCCGTAGTGGTCTTATTTTTTTCCGCATCACATAGGAAAAAGAAAGTGTTTACATAATGATGACGTTTTCATATAATATCAGTGTAAATAAAAAACAAAGGAGATTAAACGTTATGGCTAAACAAGCTTTAATTATCTGTGCAGGCGGTATGTCATCATCAATGATTGCTAAAAAAACAATGAAATATCTTCAAGAAAAAGGTGAAGACATTGAAATGGATGCTGTTGGGGTTCCAGAAGGACAAAAACGTATCGAAGCTGATAAATACGATTTGTACCTTGTCAGCCCACAAACTAAAATGAACTTTAAACAATTGGCAGATGCAGCTGCTAAAACAAACAAACCAATCGTTCAAATTCCACCACAAGCTTACATTCCAATCCCAATGGGTATTGAAAAAATGGCAGCTTTGGTAAAAGAAAACATCTAATGCCCGTTGTGATATAATAGTTCTAATGGTACTTGGAGGTGTCCTTTTCTGTGTTAAATAAAAAAGAAAAGCAGATTATTCAATATCTTATTAAAGATAAGGATAAATTCGTTACTAGTAAAGAACTAGCAGCGCAATTAGGATGTTCGGATAGAACAATTAGAACTTACTATAAAACACTTGTTGAAAAATTAGATTTTTACTCAGGCATTGATTTGATTTCCAAACAAGGTTACGGCTACAAGTTAGACATCGTAGATGATGATACTTATGCTGATTTCTTAGAAGAAAATCATATCAATGCCCATCACAATAACTACCAAAACATTACTGATATCAGTGATCGTTACAATTATCTGCTAAATAAACTTTTGTTTGAACAAAATGAAATTTATTTTGATGATTTAGCTGATAAGTTGTTTGTTAGTCGATCAACATTATCTAGTGATTTTAAAAAGATAAGACAAAAATTTAAACCTTATCATTTGAAAATTGAAAGCAAAGCCAATAAAGGGGTTTACGTCTTAGGACAAGAACGTGATAAACGTCGTTTCATCATGGATTACTTTATTGATTCTGGTTTTATTAACACCATGCATTCATATGTTGACAATGAGCTGCTTAATCAAAAGATTTCTTTTGAAGAGTTAACCATCATTGTTCTGGATGAATGTCGGGAAGGTGGTCTTAAATTATCAGACTTTGTGATTCAAAATCTAGTCATCCACATTGCTTTAGCGATTCGTCGCATTACCGAAGGTTTTCGCATTAGCAAGGTGTCAGAAGATGAACTGGTACTGAGAGGTTTGGCAGAACGTCAAATTGCTGAAAATATTTTAAAACGTGTTTCAGTATCTACGCACATTGATTTTCCAGCAGATGAAGTTGATTACATTACTCTCCACTTGGTTTCAAAAGGTCACGGGAGTGCTTGTCACATTTCAGAAGTTTTGCAAGAGCAGATACGTCAGGAATTGATTGACAGTATTGACCAAATTAATCCAACTGTTAAGAATGACTTCCAATTGATTGAGGGCTTACTTGCTCATCTATCAACTATGTTCATTCGCTTGCAAAGTAGGGTTGTTATGGAAAACCCTTTGACAGCGGAAATTAAAGCCAATTATCGCGACATGTATCAACTAGCTGAACGTGTTGTAGCTAATATGCCAACTTTCAGTGCTTACACTTTATCACCAGATGAAATCGCCTACATTGCTCTGCATTTTATGGCTGCCAAAGAAAGATACAAAGAACAACGTAAATACAATGTTCTTGTCATCTGTGCTACGGGATACGGCAGTGCTCAAATGCTTAAGAGCCGAATTGAAAACGAGCTCGGGAACTTGGTTTCGATTACGGATGTGATTGGTTATTATGAAATCAACGATGAAAAGTTAAAAGGAATTGATTTTATCGTTTCTTCTATTGCCTTATCAAACTTGATTTTCAATATTCCAGTCTTTACGGTTTCAGTTTTCTTAAATGATGAAGAGTTAAAGGATATTAAACAGGGAATCTCTAATTTGAATAGGTCTTTAGCAAATGTAGAAAATCGTCAATCAGAACTCAGTGTAAGCGATGTGTTTGATGATTACTTCTCAGAAGACTATTTCTTTCTACTATCGGACGCTTCAAAAGAAGAGGTATTGCAAAAACTAGCTCAGAGCATTTCACAAAATGAAAATGAGCAATTTGAGGAACGACTTCTTAATATGATGAAACAGCGGGAATCTATGAGTTCCATTGTATTCGGGAAAAATATTGCCGTACCTCATCCTTTGAAAGCCGTCGGTAGCAAACATCATTTTGCGGTAGCAATTGTCAAAAATGGTGTGAAATGGGATGAACAATATCTATCAATCAAAATTATCTTTTTAATGTCAATGTCAATTCATGATAATGATGGACTACCAGAGTTGACATCTGCCATTTTTGATTTGGTTGATAATCCAAAACTTCAAGAACAAATGTTAGCTTGCCAATCATTTGATGAATTTAAAAAAATATTTTTAACGATTTAAAAAGGAAGTAGGAGTTATATGAATTCAGAAGAATTGCAAGTTGCAGCATTTGAGATTATCTTAAATTCTGGTAACGCACGTTCAATCGTCCACGAAGCATTCGATGCGATGCGTGAAGGAAACTATGCCTTAGCAGAAGAAAAGTTAAAAGAATCAAATGACGAATTATTAAAAGCCCACCAATCACAAACACACTTGCTCCAAGAGTATGCAGGTGGTAAAGAAGTTAATGTTGAAATCATCATGGTTCATGCTCAAGACCACTTGATGACTACAATGACTCTTCGTGAAGTTGGACTTGAAATGTTAGAATTATACAAAAAAATTGGTTAGTTAGTCAAGAAAGGAGATAGCTATGGCTGCTTTAACAGAAAAGGAAAAAAGAGAATTAGATGCTACAAGACGTGAAAACGGGATTAAAAACATGTATTACACACGATACTTTCTCATTCGTTACGTCGTTGCCTTCTTCTTTTTCATCAATCTCTACTGGATTTTGATGTTCTTATCTGCTAGTAACTTCAGTCTAGTTATCATTCCAGTTCTTATGGCTGCCTTTGGTGCCATTTGTATGTGGGAACAATCGCGAATGTATTCAAGGGAACAAAAACCTGCGATTAAGACGCAATTTTATTTCCAAATAATCATTGCTTTAAATACCATTTTAATTATTGCCACTGTATTTAAGCAATATCATAGTTTTTATCCATTCTTATCTGAAAATGGTACAACTCAAGTTTTTCTCATCGTGATGCTTTTACTTGGGATTATGATTTCATCATGGATGTTAGTAAAAATCGCTCGTATCAATCGTAATTCAGATAAACAATACTATCGCATTCAAAAATATTTGGCATCAATCAATTAGTTAACAACAAACATTCAACAGTTTTTAGGAGGAGAAGAAAATGTTTGAATTTTTAGAAAAGCACTTGATGGGGCCGATGGCTAAAATATCTGCTTGGCGTCCTGTTCGTGCAATTGTTGCCGCTGGTATGGCAAGTATTCCGTTTACTATCGTCGGATCTATGTTCCTTGTCTTGAGCATTATCCCACAAGCCTTTCCAATTCCTGCCTTAACATCAATTTGGGCAAACTCAGTTGATAAAATTGCACCTCTTTACTTGCAAGCTTACAACTGTACAATGGGTATCTTGTCTCTATACTTTGCCATTGTTATTGGTTATGAGTATACAAAAATCTTTGCTGATGAAGAAGATTTGAACGTTGATCCAGTATACGGTGCTCTACTTTCAGTATTTGCCTTCTTCTTGACAATTCCAGAATTGCTTGTTAAAAATGGTGCATTTGACTACTTGAACGTCAAAGGTGCTACAATCAATGGTTGGACTGTTGGTGGTAACAGCTTGGCTCGTTTGTCAACATCTGGTATGTTTACAGCAATCTTAATGTCTATCCTTGCTGTTCAACTTTACCGTGTATGTATCAAACGTAACTGGGTTGTTAAAATGCCAGATGCTGTACCATCAGGTGTTTCTCGCTCATTCTCAGCTTTGATTCCATGTGCTTTCGTAGCTCTTGTTGTTCTTGTTATCGATGGTGTATTCATCGCTCTTGGTACTGATATCTACAACGTTGTTGCTATTCCATTTGGTTTCGTTCGTCACATCGCAAACTCTTGGCTTGGTATTGTGGTTATTTACCTTCTTGTTCACGTTTTGTGGATTGTAGGTATCCACGGTGCTAACATCGTCATGAGTCTTGTTACCCCAATCCTTTTGTCAAACATGGCAGAAAACGTTGACGGAGCTCACATTGCCTTTGCAGGTGAATTCACAAACTCATACGTTATCATGGGTGGTTCTGGTGCAATGCTTCTTGCTTGTGTATGGCTTGCAGTAGCAGCTAAATCATCACAACTTAAAATGCTTGGTCGTGCAGCTATGGTTCCTGCAATCTTCAACATCAACGAACCGTTGATCTTTGGTCTTCCTGTTGTTTACAACCCAATTCTTGCCCTTCCATTCATTATCGCACCAATCGTATCTGCTTCAATCGCATACTGGTCAATCAAACTTGGCTTTGCCGCAGTATCAATCATCCAAACTCCATGGCCAACTCCAATCGGTCTTGGTGCTTACATCGGAACTGGTGGTAACATCGGTGCCGTTATCACAGCTCTTGTCTGTGCCCTAGCAGCATTCTTTGTTTGGTTCCCATTCCTTAAAATGTACGATTTGAAACTTCTCAAAGAAGAAAGCGTAGGAGCTTAATAAAAATTAAGAGCGGGTGTTACCCGTTCTTTTTTGTCTTGAAATGAAAGGGAGGTTAGATTTTTTCGTGTCATAGTATCATTTTTTCTGAATATACTCAAAGCTTTTTTCAGAAAGCTAGCGTATAATAGGGGACAAGGAGGGTGTTATGATAGTAAAAGTAATTGCAACCGATATGGACGGAACCTTTTTAACAGATAAAAAGACTTATGACAAGGTTTTATTTGAGCGTTTGTTTGATCATTTTATGGCAGAAGGCATCAAATTCGTGGTGGCAAGTGGTAATCAGTATCGTCAGATTATCCAACAATTTCCCAAACATAAACATCTAATGTCTTTTGTGGCTGAAAATGGCGGTCACATCATTGAAAATGGTCGAACTTTGCAGGAAGAATTTGAAACAGTAGAAGCTATCTCAGCTTTGGTTAATTATATCGAGAAACATTATCCTGATACGGTGATTAACTTGGCAGGAAAGTCATCGTCATACTTGCCAAAGTCGACACCGAAAAAAATTAAGGATTTGCTTAGCTATTATTTGCCTGTTTTAAAATACGTTGATAATCTACATCCAATTCCTGATGATGATTATTTTAAAGTCACTTTACTGGTTCGTGATGAATTGACCTTCCAAGTGAGAGATGAAATTAACACTTTATTTGCGGATTATCAACTAACGGCAACCTCTAGTGGTTTTGGTTGTATTGATGTCATTCCATCGCATGTGCATAAAGGAACTGGCCTTGATTTCTTGCTCAATCACTGGGGCTATGGTCCTGAAAATCTGATGGTTTTTGGTGATGGTGGCAATGATATTGAGATGTTAAAACTGGCGAAATACTCTTTTGCTATGGCAAATGCTCCACAGGAAATTAAAAATGTAGCCAGCTATCAAGCTCCGTCAAATCAAGAAAATGGTGTCTTACAAGTCTTAGCTAATCATTTTTTGAACGAGGGTGATTCGTGATAGAATAGTCACAAAAGGAGAAACTATGACTGATTTTCAAGAACTATATCACAAAGCTGATGTGACAGAATTTCGCAACAAAGTTTTAGCTGACCAACAAGTACAGTTGTGGGAAAAATACGACGCTTTGAACAAACTGGTAAAACAGCCAAATATTGTCTTTGCTGGAGATTCTATCACTGAATATTTTCCAATTCACGAAATGCTGATATCTAATTTTCCGCTTTATAACCGTGGTGTTCATGGGATTAACAGTTTGCAGCTCTTAGAACATCTGCATACGCAGGTTTTAGATTTGCGTCCAAGTAAGGTAGTTTTGCTCATTGGGGTTAATGATTTAAAGATCAGACATCCAGAAGAAGTGTGTGAAACAATTGAGACAATCATGGCTACTATTCAACAAAAATTGCCTGAAACTGAGATTATCTTACTTTCTGTCTTTCCAATGAATGAGTCACCAAGATTTGTTCGCACACCAAATCATCGTAATAATGATAGCATCAATCAATTAAATAATTTGCTATCTAATTTGTCAAAAAAAAGTGTAACCTACCTCAATATTCACGATTCCTTGTGTGACGAAAGTGGTCATTTGCCACTAACTTGTACAATCGATGGCCTTCACCTTAATATCACTGGTTATCGTGTGGTGTCTGAAATTTTGTCAGTGTATTTGTAGTGGGATGGTATCATTTTCCAAGATAATAATGCAAGATTGCGCTTTCAAATAACGGTATACTATTATTGTACTTAATTGAAAGAGGGAAAAGATATATGACAAAAGCATTTCCAAAAAACTTCCTTTGGGGCGGAGCAATTGCTGCTAACCAAGCCGAAGGTGCTTATGACAAAGATGGTCGAGGACTTGTTGCAACTGATGTGACAACTGGTGGGTCAGTCAATGCGCCACGTTACATGACTTATATCGACAAAGATGGTAACCCTGGTAAAGCGCCAGCTATGGGACATAATGGTAAGATTCCTGAAGGGGCTAAATACGCCGTGCTCGATACAGAGCATTATCCAAACCATGTGGCTGTTGATTTTTATCACCGTTACAAAGAAAGACATTAAGCTGTTTGCTGAAATGGGCTACTCTGTTTTTCGTTTGTCAATTTCTTGGGCTCGTATTTTCCCAAATGGTGTTGACAAAGAGCCTAATCAAGCAGGACTTGATTTCTACCGTTCTGTCTTTGAAGAATGCCGTAAATATAACATTGAACCTTTGGTTTCAATTTGGCATTTTGATACGCCATTAGCACTTGAAGAAAATTATGGCGGTTGGAAAAATCGTAAGCTGATTGATTTTTATGTGCGTTATTGTGAGGTTATTTTTAACGAATACAAAGACTTGGTTAAATACTGGTTAACTTTCAATGAAATCAATAACACAACCATGTTCCTTGATATGTTTGGTTCAAAAGCTAGTGATGCAGATTATCAAGAAGGTTATCAAATTCTTCACCATCAATTTGTAGCATCAGCTAAAGCTGTTCAAATTGGTCATGCCATCAATCCTGATTTCATGATTGGAAATATGATTTGTGGTATTACATTTTATCCTGGCACATGTGATCCAGCAGATATCCTTGCTAATGAACACAAATGGCAATCAGGCATTTACTACTGTGGTGATGTGCAAGCAAAAGGAAAATACGGTACTTATGCCAAACGTCTTTGGAAAGAGCATAATGTTGAACTTCATATCACTGAAGAAGATCTTGAAGATTTGAAACGTGGTACGGTTGATATGTATACTTTCTCATATTATATGTCAAACAACGTGACGACCCACACAGGTGTCGAAGAAGTATCAGGAAACTTCTCAACAGGTGCTAAAAACCCTTATTTGACTTACTCTGACTGGGGTTGGGCACATGACCCAATGGGCTTGCAATATTACCTTGAAAAAATTTATGACCGCTACGCTATTCCATTGATGGTGGTTGAAAATGGTCTTGGTGCCTTTGATACGATTGAAGAAGACGGTTCTATCCACGATGATTATCGTATTGACTACCACCGTGCTCACATCAACGCTATGGCAGATGCGATTACAAATGGTGTGGACCTCATTGGCTACACAACTTGGGGTTGTATCGATATCGTTTCAGCTGGAACAGGTGAAATGCGTAAACGTTACGGTTTCATTTATGTGGATATGGACGATGCAGGCAACGGAACACTCAACCGTACACCAAAAGATAGCTTCTATTGGTACAAAGAGGTTCTGGCGACAAACGGACAAAAAGCCATTGAAGAGGCTGAAAATGCAAGCAAAGACTAGTGAGTCACTGCTCACCAATTAAGCTGGGACGACATGCCCAGCTTTTCTTTTTTATTAGTCAATAAAAGTCAAGCATTTCATTTTTCGGGGATTTTACCAACCTTAAAAATATGTTAAAATAGTAACAAAATGAAAGCTTTTTAAGAGAAGTTTATGAAGACAAAAGGTCATGGAACGATCAAAAAATCAAAAGCTTATGGAGCTATCGGAACTCTTTTATTGTCAGGTGTTTTGGTGGCAGCTATGGGAACAACAGCTGTGCAAGCTGACGAAACGGTAGAAAACTCTTCTGCCACAGAAACTCTTGCTAGCACACTACAAGTCGCAACAGAATCTACTGCTGCCACTGCCACAGATTCAGAAGTCAGTGTTGGGGACACAAAAACTTCTGAAACAGAAGCAAACAAGACGGTTATTTCTGACTCAGCAAAAAGCACAACTCCGGTTGAAGTAGAAAAGACTACAGAAACATCTTCAACCACAGAAAATACAGATGCTGAAGTTGTCAAACTAGCTGAATCTACTGTGCCAGAAAAGACAGAAACAGAAGCTGCTAGTGCGACAAGTGTGCCAGAAAAGACAGAAACAGAAGTTGCTGGTGTAACAACTGAGGCAACAAACGTAGTAGAAGAGAATGAAAACAATTCTACCGAGTCAACAGAAGCAGAAGAAGATTCTACAGAGCCTGCAAAAGAAATGGCAAGCACAGAGGCAACTTCTGAAGAAAGTTCTGCTGAAGAGTTGGTTGCATCAGAAACAGAAGCCAAAGTTATTTCTGAAGATGCTGAAGCTGCTGACCAATCAAAACATGGAGCCACAGGAGGCGGAACTGGAGTAACGGATAGAGTGACCGACGTTTATCTAGGTGGCAACGGTTTCAACATCCAATACAACCAACCAATCGCTGATGGGGCTAAAATCATGTTTGCGGTTTGGTCAGA
>NZ_JBHRZX010000002.1:0-15982 GCF_042649785.1 Streptococcus alactolyticus
GACTTTTTGTATATACTCAAAAAGGCTCCATAATTTCCATGGTGGATTTACCCACTACAGAAATTATAGAGCCAAAGATTGCAGATGCAATCTTTTTGGTATTATTTGTCGAATTCAGCTTTGCTTTTGGTATCGGCATATTCTTCAGCGACTTCTTTTGAGAGAATAGCGTCGTAGCTTGGTAGTTGAATATCGGCTCCGTATTTATTTTTTAGGGCGGTAGTAACAAGTCGATAGGCTAGGTTGGCATTGCGTGATAAGATAGGGCCGTGGAAATAACTGCCATACACATTTTTGTAATGAACACCTTCTGTGCCATCTTCGTTATTATTCCCATTTCCGTAAACGCAAGTGCCTAGCGGTTTTTCGTCGTCTGATAAGAAGGTACGTCCTTGATGATTTTCAAAACCGTAATAGGTTTCTTTGAATTCATCATTGTAAATTTTGATATCTCCGATGAAACGGTTGTTGTCTTGGTTGAGGGTGTAGTGTCCCATGACGCCAATGCCGTTGATTTTTTCGCCATTGGCTTGCACATAATATTGTCCAAGAAGTTGGAAGCCGCCGCAAATAGCTAGGATAACTTTGTCTTGGTTGATGAAGTTGGCGATAGCTTCTTTTTTACTTGGTAGGTCTTTGGCAACAATAGATTGTTCGTAATCTTGACCACCACCAAAAAAGGCCATGTCATAGTAATCAGCGTCAAAATCGTCGCCCAAAGACACAATATCAAAGGTCATTTTGGCACCGAGTTTCTCACCAACGTATTTCATCATGAGAATATTACCATTGTCACCGTAAGTATTCATAAGATTGCCGTAAAGATGGGCAACATTTAGCTCGTAAGTGTAATCTTTGGTGTCAGGTGATTGGAGTGAAGTGTAAGTCATCTTAGTTCATCTCCTTTCCAACAGCATGACGATTGGCTAAAATCTCGCGGAATTGCAGCATAGCCGTGTAAGTAGCGAGAATATAAGCGTGCTCGGTTGGTTGTGATTCAATCAATGTCATAATATCTTCTAAACTTTCAGCTTCGGTGATTTTGGTGTCATCGTAGCCTGTCACGCGAAGGCGGCGGGCAATTTCAGAATGACGAACCCCACCAGCAAATAGTTGAGGAATGTCCATGTCTAAAATAGCCTCAAAATTAGCATCCCAAATCCAGCTGGTGTCAATACCATCTGCATAGTTAGCGTTGAGCAAGACTGACAAAGTGAAAGGATAAGGTGCTAATTTAATCATATCCAGTGCTTGACTAGCACCAACAGGGTTTTTAATCAGAACCAAGGTACATGATTTGTCACCGATTTTGAAGGTTTCTTGACGGCCAAAGACGGCACGACTCTTGTCAAAACCAGCTTTGATTTGCTCAGGAGCAACACCGAAAAATTCAGCAACTGATACTGCCGCGAGGGCATTGTAAATGTTATAAAGACCTCCTACGTTAATCTTGTAGGATTGGTTATCAATGACAAATTCTGAAGTGGTATTGGTAATCTTTGTCAATTCAGTCAAGGCATAGTCCAATTTTGGACGATGGAAACCACAATGTTCACACACATAATCTCCTAAGTTGGCATAGGTGTTGAGTTTGTATTTCAAAATGTGTTGGCAATGTGGGCAAAGAATACCTTCGGTATTGTAGTGAGCCAGTTTTGGAGCGTGTTTTTCCGTATCAAAGCCATAATATTTGACAGGATTAACCACCTTAGTGGAATGGAACAGAGGGCTATCTCCATTGGCTAGAATCGTCGCTTTTGGTACCTTGGCTGCCCCGTCCAAAATCATTTGGTAGGTGGTGTAAATCTCACCGTAGCGGTCCATTTGGTCACGGAAAATATTAGTGAACACAAAAAGGTTTGGTGTGATGTATTTTGTGATTTTTGGCAAACTAGCTTCGTCAATTTCAAGCACCGCAATTTTCTTGCCTGATTTGGCTCTTTTTGCTGTCAGGAAAGTTGACGTAATACCTGTAATCATATTGGCACCGCTTGGATTGGTGACAATTTCGCCAAAGGCTTCTTTCAAAATACCGACTGTCAGAGCAGTTGTCAGGGTTTTACCATTTGTCCCTGTCACCACAACAATTTCATAGTCTTTAGCAATGGTATCTAGAATATCTTTATCGAATGTGAGGGCGATTTTTCCTGGCAAGGTCGAGCCACGTCCCATTTTAGACAAAACAAAATGAGCAGACTTCCCAGCCGTTAGTCCCATAAGTGTGTTTAATTTCATAAGGTTATTGTACCATAAAAAGATATATTATAATAAAGAAAATCTTTTGAAAACGTGGTATAATGTAGTGGAAACTTTAGTGAGTTAGATGAAAGAGATGCTTGTATGAAAAATTTAACCCTTATTGATGCTAAATTTTGGGCAACCTTATTTGAAAATCCATGGGAGATTGTTGTTCATCTTTTAGACATTTTAATTGTGGCTTATTTTATTTACCGATTAATACGAGCCTTAGCGGGGACGAAAATCATGTCCCTCATACAAGGGGTCGTGTTATTTATTTTATTAAAATTTGTCGCTGAGTGGATTGGTTTTACAACGATTACCTATCTGATGAATCAAGTCATTACCTACGGTGTCATTGCAGGGGTTGTGATTTTTGCCCCAGAAATTCGGACAGGGCTGGAGAAATTTGGACGAACCACACAGGTTTTCATGCAAACCCAGCAAGCCAGTGACGAGGAAAAATTGGTTAAAGCCTTGCTAAAATCAGTGGCCTACATGAGCCCGCGTAAAATTGGTGCCTTGATTGCGATAGAGCGGACACAGACCTTGCAAGAATACATTTCGACAGGGATTCCCTTGAACGCGGATATTTCCAATCAATTGCTAATTAACATTTTTATTCCCAACACGCCTCTTCATGACGGTGCTGTAATTATCAGAGGTAATAAAATTGCGACGGCTTGTTCTTATTTGCCTTTGTCAGAATCTATGGCCATTTCAAAGGAATTTGGAACGCGTCACCGTGCGGCCATTGGTCTGTCAGAAAACTCAGATGCCTTGACCATAGTGGTTTCAGAAGAAACAGGTGGTATTTCTATCACATCCAAAGGAGAATTCTTGCATGATTTGAGCAAGGAAGAATTTGAGGCGATTCTGAGAGAACAATTGATTACAGAGCAAAAAACCGAGGAACCTTGGTACCATAAAATTTGGAGGAGGGGATAAATGAGGCGATTTTTCAATAGTCAAGTTTGGTTGGTTGTTGTATCAATAATATTTGCGATTTTGCTGTTTTTGACAGCAACGTCTAGTAATTACAACAGGACTGGTTCGCAGGTGTCTGGAGCAACCGAAACCTACACCCACACCTTAACCAATGTTCCTATTGATATTAAGTATGACAGTGATAAATACTTTATCAGCGGTTATTCTTATGAAACAGAAGTGTACTTGACGTCTATCAATCGAGTGAAATTAGATTCGGAAATCAATAGCGATACGAGAAGCTTCAAGGTCGTGGCTAATTTGACAAAATATGGAGAAGGAACCCAAACCGTTCCTTTGAAAGTCACTAATTTACCGACAGGGGTAACAGCAACGGCTTCACCCAGCCATATTTCAGTAACCATTGGAAAGAAAAAAACAAAAACATTTGCCGTTAAAGGAGAAGTGGACAGCAACCAAATCGCATCAGGTTACGAATTGAAGAAAGTGTCAACAGACCTTTCAGAAGTAGAAGTGACCAGCGATGAGAACATCATCAATCAAATTGACCATGTGGTAGCTAAATTGCCAGAATCTGAGGTCTTAGATAGTGATTATAGTGGTCGCGTTGCCTTGCAAGCTGTGGCAGCAGATGGAACTATCTTAGCCAGTGCCATCAATCCTTCAAAGGCAAAATTGGATGTCGCGGTTAAAAAATTAACCAAGTCAGTGCCATTAACGGTGCGGACAACGGGTGAGATGAACAGCAGTTTATCTGACATTGTTTATAAACCAAGCCAAACGCAAGTGACAATTTCAGGAAGTCAAGAGGCCTTGAATGCGGTAAATGAAGTCGTAGCGACGGTAGATATTTCTAATATCACCAAGGATACCAATGTTAGTGTCAATCTATCGGCGGATGATGTGACCGTTATCCCGTCTGTTGTGACTATTCAGTTGACAGTGACTAAAAAATAATAGATAATAGCAAAGATATAGCGATGGGTAATGCCTTGTTACCCATTCTTGGAAATGAATGAAGTAAAATGGAGGAGCGAATTTTCGCTAAAGAATAATGGGAAAATATTTTGGAACAGATGGCGTTCGTGGAGAAGCAAATGTTGAGTTAACACCGGAATTAGCCTTTAAACTTGGGCGTTTTGGTGGTTACGTTTTAAGTCAACACGAAACAGAGCGTCCTAGAGTGTTTGTAGCACGCGATACGCGTATTTCTGGGGAAATGTTAGAATCAGCTTTGATTGCTGGCTTACTTTCTGTGGGGATTGAGGTTTACAAATTAGGCGTTTTGGCAACTCCTGGGGTTTCTTATCTTGTTCGTACTGAAAAAGCTAGCGCAGGTGTTATGATTTCAGCTAGTCACAACCCAGCTTTGGACAATGGCATCAAATTCTTCGGTGGCGATGGATTTAAATTAGCCGATGACCAAGAAGAAGAAATTGAAGCTTTGTTGGATGCGGCAGAAGACACGCTTCCACGCCCATCTGCAGAAGGTTTGGGGACTTTGGTTGATTACCCTGAAGGACTTCGCAAATACGAAAAATTCCTCGTTTCAACAGGTACTAGTCTTGAAGGCATGAAGGTTGCCTTGGATACAGCTAACGGTGCAGCTTCTGTGTCTGCTCGAGATGTTTTCTTAGATTTGGATGCTGACATTACGGTTATTGGTGAAAATCCAGACGGTCTTAACATCAATGCTGGTGTTGGTTCAACCCATCCAGAACAATTGCAAGAATTGGTTAAAACATCAGGTGCTGCCGTTGGTTTGGCCTTTGACGGTGACAGTGACCGCCTTATTGCTGTTGATGAAAACGGTGATATCGTTGACGGTGACAAGATTATGTATATCATCGGAAAATACCTATCAGAACAAGGTAAACTAGCGCATAATACAATTGTTACGACCGTTATGTCAAATCTTGGTTTCCACAAAGCACTTGACCGTGAAGGTATTCACAAGGCCATTACAGCCGTAGGTGACCGCTATGTTGTAGAAGAAATGAAAAAATCAGGCTACAACTTAGGTGGTGAACAATCTGGTCACGTTATCATCATGGACTACAACACTACTGGTGACGGTCAATTGACAGCTATTCAATTGACAAAAGTCATTAAGAAAACAGGTAAAAAACTCTCTGAATTGGCTGCAGAAGTGACGATCTACCCTCAAAAATTGGTTAATATTCGTGTGGAAAACAGCATGAAGAGCAAGGCAATGGAAGTGCCTGCTATCGCTGGTATTATCAGCCAAATGGAAGAAAAAATGGACGGCAACGGTCGTATCTTGGTTCGTCCAAGTGGAACAGAACCGCTCTTACGTATCATGGCTGAAGCGCCCACGGATGAGGAAGTTGACTTCTATGTTGATACCATCGCAGCCGTTGTGAGAGATGAAATCGGATTAGACTAAATATCAAGCATAGAGAAGTGAGGCATTTTGATACCTTGCTTCTTTTTTTCTTTGGAAAATTGGTTAAGTTTTTTTAAAAATGTTATAATAACGTCATGCTAAAAAAAACAACATCAGCTTATGTTCATATTCCTTTTTGTACTCAGATTTGTTATTATTGTGATTTTTCAAAAGTGTTTATCAAAAATCAGCCTGTCGATGCGTATTTGCAGGCTCTTATTCGTGAATTTGAGCGTTACGATATTAAACAACTGCGTACCTTGTATATCGGTGGTGGGACGCCTACTGCCATCACTGCTCAGCAATTGGATTATTTGCTGACAAATCTTACTAAAAATTTGGATTTAAGTGTCTTGGAAGAATTCACCATTGAAGCCAATCCAGGTGATTTGACTGAGGACAAAATTGAGGTACTCAAACAATCAGCTGTCAATCGTGTGTCTTTGGGGGTGCAGACCTTTAACGACAAGCAATTGAAACAAATAGGTCGCAGCCACAATGAAGCTCAGATTTATGACACCATTGCCAGTTTAAAAGAAGCTGGATTTGATAACATTTCGATTGACTTGATTTATGCCTTGCCAGGTCAGACCATGTCTGATGTTAAGGAAAATGTTGCCAAGGCTTTAGCGCTAGATATTCCCCACCTCAGTTTGTACAGTTTGATATTGGAACACCACACGGTTTTCATGAATAAAATGCGCCGTGGTAAACTTAATCTGCCTCAAGAAGACCTTGAGGCGGAGATGTTTGACTACATCATTACAGAACTTGAGAAAAATGGCTTTGAGCATTATGAAATTTCCAATTTTACCAAGCCTGGTTTTGAAAGTCGACATAATCTCATGTATTGGGACAATGCGGAATATTATGGTGTTGGTGCTGGGGCGTCTGGTTATATTGCTGGGGTGCGTTACCGTAACCAGGGGCCTATTCAACATTATTTGAAGGCTGTTTCAGAAGGTAATGCAAGATTGTCAGAAGAAGTTCTGACCAAAGAGGAAATGATGGAAGAAGAGCTGTTTCTAGGTTTACGTAAGAAATCAGGCGTTTCCATTGCCAAATTTGAAGAACGTTTTGGGATTTCCTTTGAGGAGCGTTATGGTCAAGTGGTTGCTGAATTGCGTCAACAAGGTCTTTTGGTGCCAGATGACGAGATGATTCGCATGACGAAAAAAGGTCTTTTCTTAGGCGATACTGTCGCAGAAAAATTTATCATATAGTAGGTAGTATTATGGGTTGTCATTATCAAGAAAAATATACGGTTCCTTTTTATGAAAGTGATATCAATTTCAACATGAAATTGCCAGAACTATTGTCCTTGGTCTTACAAGTGTCTGGTAAGCAATCGATGGCATTAGGCATCAGTGATGAGTTTATTTATGAAAAGTATCAGTTAGTTTGGATTGTGACGGACTATGCGATTGAAATTGAGCGTTTGCCCAAATACGCAGAAACCATCACCGTTGAAACCGTGCCAACGTCTTACAACAAACTCTTTTGTTACCGTGATTTTTACGTTTACGATGCCACAGGGGCAAAAATCATCACTATTCATTCGACCTTTGTTTTGATGGATTATGAAACCCGCAAGGTGCATTTTGTGATTGATGATTTGGTAGCTCCTTATCAAGCTGAAAAAATCAAGAAAATTTACCGCGGTCCTAAGTACGAGGATCTGGAAAATCCAGAAGAAACCTTGTATCATGTGCGTTTCTTTGACCTTGATTTGAACGGTCATGTCAATAACAGCAAGTATTTGGCGTGGATGTATGAGGGATTGGATTTTGAATTTTTGCAACACCACGTTCCTCGCAATATCCACCTCAAATACGTTAAAGAAATTCACTATGGTCATGATATCATTTCGCGCGTGGAACAAAAGGATTTGTCGACTAAACACGAAATTGTGACCCAAGGAACTGTTCATGCCCAAGCTTGCATCGAATGGCGAAGCATCGAAGAAAGCAGATTGTAAACTTTAACAATACAGATAAAAAAGGAGAATAATGTGACTTATAAAGGATACCTGATTGACTTAGACGGAACGATTTACAAGGGAAAGGAACGTATTCCTGCAGGGGAACGGTTTATTCAACGCCTGCAAGAAAGACATATTCCTTATGTTTTGGTGACCAATAATACCACACGCACACCTGAAGCGGTGCAAGAAATGTTAGCCAAGCAATTTAACGTTCAAACGCCGCTTGAAACCATTTATACAGCGACCATGGCAACGGTTGATTACATGAATGACATGAAGCGTGGCAAAACAGCGTACGTCATTGGTGAAACGGGCTTAAAAACAGCCATTGCAGAAGCTGGCTACGTTGAAGATACTGAAAATCCTGCCTATGTTGTGGTTGGGTTGGACACACAATTAACCTATGAAATGCTGGCAGTAGCCACCCTAGCCATCCAAAAAGGTGCCTTATTTATTGGGACCAACCCTGATTTAAATATCCCAACAGAGCGTGGCTTGATGCCAGGTGCGGGGTCTATTAGCAAATTCTTGGAAATTGCAACACGCGTCAAACCGATTTTCATTGGCAAACCAAATGCCATTATCATGAACAAAGCCCTAGACGTTTTAAATGTGAAGCGCGACCAAGCCATTATGGTGGGTGATAACTATTTGACAGACATCATGGCAGGTATCAAAAATGATATTGCAACTCTATTGGTGACAACTGGCTTTACCAAACCAGAAGAAGTGCCAACCTTGCCAATTCAACCTGACCACGTTCTCTCAAGCTTAGATGAATGGACTTTCGATGAAAAATAAGATTTGGACCTTTGCCACATGGCTTTGGCTTTTATCTTTGGCTATTTTAATCACGATTTACGGTGCTTGGTTGCTTTACCCATTTGAGGTTGATTGGTTGCATCTCACCTTGCAAGTGACCTTTCCCAAAGCAGATTTGCTTGATAACTTTAACGTGTTGATGACCTATCTCACCTCGCCTTTTTCACACACCTTGTCTATGCCTGATTTTCCTTCTTCTGCGGCAGGGCTCAAGCATTTTCAAGATGTGAAACACCTCTTTCACTTAACACAAGCGCTCTTTGTCGTGCTACTTTACCTATCTTGGTGTTTTTTGAAAAATGGCATCGTTAATAAAACCCTTTTTCTCCACCAAAGAGCATTTGTTTGGGCAGCCTTTTTACCAGTGTTAATTGCAGTAGCAGGCGTCTTAATTGGTTTTGAACAATTTTTTACGCTATTTCACGAAGTGCTTTTTCCTGGTGATTCTACTTGGCTCTTTAACCCAGCCACAGACCCTATTATTTGGGTCTTACCAGAAACCTTTTTTTTGCATTGCTTTATTCTTTTCTTTGTGGCCTATGAAGTATTAATGCTTGGTTTGTTATTGATTTCCCGCCGTCAATTTACACAAAGGCTAAAGGCTAGAAAGGAGGACTAATAATGTCTCTTGCCTGGTATTACTGGTTTTTATTTGCCTGTTCTTGGCTCTTTGCCATCACCTTTTGGGTCAAATCTACCAATATTCCCCAAAAGTGGCTAAAAGCCCTCTTTGTTATCTGTGGCGTAATCGCCTTTTGTCTCCCCTTTTTCTGGGGCTGGCTCGTGAGTTAATGATGAAAAAATTAGAAAACAAGCGTATGAAAACGCTTGTTTTTTGAAATAAAGAAAAGTAAAATAGAAGTATAATTTTTTATTCTCAATTAGAAAATAAAAAAAGCACCCGAATCGGGTGACATACTTGGATACGGACTAGCCTTATTTTAACTCACTGTGTTGTTTCGAATAGTTCCAACAATTCTATTTTATTATTTTAAGGTTAAAATTGCAAGTATTTTAATTAAAAAAGGAGAAAATGATGAAATCTTATTCAATTGGGCTTGATATCGGTACAAATAGTGTCGGGTGGGCTGTTATCACAGATGATTATAAAGTTCCAGCTAAAAAGATGAAGGTTTTTGGAAATACTGATAAAAAGTATATCAAGAAAAACTTATTAGGTGCATTGTTATTTGACAGTGGCGAAACAGCTGAAGCGACTCGTTTGAAACGTACAGCTCGACGTCGTTATACGCGTCGTAAAAATCGTTTGCGTTACCTACAAGAAATTTTTGCGGAAGAAATGACTAAAGTTGATGATAGTTTCTTTCAACGTTTAGATGAGTCGTTTTTGAAAGATGATGATAAAAATTTTGATGCACATCCAATCTTTGGCAATAAAGCAGAAGAAGATGTCTATCATCAGAAATTCCCTACAATTTACCATTTAAGAAAATATCTTGCAGATTCCACTGAAAAAGCAGATTTACGCTTGGTTTATCTAGCTTTAGCGCACATGATTAAATTCCGTGGACATTTCTTAATTGAGGGTGAATTGAGCGCTGAAAATACAGATGTTCAAAAACTATTCACTGATTTCGTAGGAGTGTATGATAGAATATTTGATGATAGTCATTTATCAGAAATTACGGTTGATGCTGCAAGTATTTTGACAGAAAAAATTAGCAAATCACGTCGTTTAGAGAATCTTATTAAATACTACACAACAGAAAAGAAAAATACTTTATTTGGAAATCTTATTGCTTTGGCTTTAGGATTACAGCCTAATTTTAAAATGAATTTCAAATTATCTGAAGATGCTAAGTTACAATTTTCTAAAGATTCCTATGAAGAGGATTTAGAAGAGTTACTTGGGAAAATTGGAGACGATTATGCAGATTTATTTACTTCAGCTAAAAATCTTTATAATGCAATCTTACTTTCAGGTATCTTAACTGTTGATGATAATTCAACTAAAGCTCCGTTATCTGCTTCGATGCTTAAACGTTATGTTGAACATCATGAAGACTTAGAAAAGCTAAAAGAATTCATTAAGGCAAATAAATCTGAGTTGTATCACGATATTTTTAAAGATAAAAACAAAAATGGTTATGCGGGCTATATTGAAAATGGTGTTAAACAGGATGAATTCTATAAATATTTAAAAAATACTCTTTCAAAAATTGATGGAAGTGAATATTTCCTAGATAAAATTGAACGTGAAGATTTTTTAAGAAAACAAAGAACATTTGATAATGGTTCGATTCCGCACCAAATTCATTTACAGGAAATGCATGCAATCTTACGTCGTCAAGGTGATTATTATTCATTTTTAAAAGAGAACCAAGATAGAATTGAAAAAATCTTGACTTTTAGAATCCCTTACTATGTCGGTCCGTTAGCACGAAAAGATAGTCGATTTGCATGGGCAGAATATCATTTAGATGAGAAGATTACACCGTGGAATTTCGATAAGGTAATTGATAAAGAAAAATCAGCTGAAAAATTCATTACGCGCATGACTTCAAATGATTTGTATTTACCAGAGGAGAAAGTTTTACCAAAACACAGTCATGTATATGAAACATATGCGGTTTATAATGAATTAACCAAAATTAAGTATGTTAATGAGCAAGGAAAAGAATCTTTCTTTGATTCAAATATGAAGCAAGAAATCTTTGACCATGTCTTTAAAGAAAATCGCAAAGTTACCAAAGAAAAAGTTTTAAATTATCTTAATAAAGAATTTCCTGAATATCGTATTAAAGATTTAATTGGACTTGATAAGGAAAATAAATCATTTAATGCTAGTCTTGGCACTTATCATGATTTGAAAAAAATTCTAGATAAATCCTTCTTAGATGATAAAGTAAACGAAGAAATAATTGAAGATATTATCAAGACGTTGACTTTGTTTGAAGATAGAGAAATGATTCAGCAGCGCCTTCAAAAATATAGTGATATCTTTTCGCCACAACAATTGAAGAAATTTGAACGCCGTCATTATACTGGCTGGGGTCGTTTGTCATATAAATTAATTAACGGTATTCGTAATAAAGAAAATAATAAGACTATTCTTGATTATCTGATTGATGATGGTTCTGCTAATCGTAACTTTATGCAGTTAATTAACGACGATACATTACCATTTAAACAAATCATCCAAAAATCACAAGTTGTTGGTGATATCGATGATATTAAAGCTGTTGTTCATGATTTACCTGGAAGCCCTGCTATCAAAAAAGGTATTCTACAAAGTGTCAAAATCGTTGATGAGCTAGTTAAAGTGATGGGACATAATCCTGATAATATTGTTATTGAGATGGCGCGTGAAAATCAAACAACTAATAGAGGAAGAAGCCAATCCCAACAACGTTTGAAAAAACTTCAGAACTCATTAAAAGAGTTAGGAAGTAATATTCTTAATGTGGAAAAACCGTCATATATTGAAGATAAAGTTGAAAATAATCATCTTCAAAATGATAAACTCTTCCTTTACTACATTCAAAATGGTAAAGATATGTATACTGGTGATGAGTTAGATATTGACCATCTAAGCGATTATGATATTGACCACATTATTCCTCAAGCCTTTATTAAGGATGACTCTATTGATAATAGAGTACTAACAAGTTCAGCTAAAAATCGAGGTAAATCAGATGATGTACCAAGTCTTGATATTGTTCGTGCTAGAAAGGCAGAATGGATTCGATTGTATAAATCAAGACTAATCTCTAAACGTAAATTTGATAATTTAACGAAAGCCGAACGTGGTGGATTGACTGAAGCAGATAAGGCTGGATTTATTAAACGTCAATTGGTTGAAACACGTCAAATCACAAAACATGTGGCACAGATTTTAGATGCTCGTTTTAATACAGAACGTGATGAAAATGACAAAGTGATTCGTGATGTGAAAGTCATCACTTTGAAATCAAATCTGGTTTCACAATTCCGAAAAGATTTTAAATTTTATAAAGTTCGCGAAATTAATGATTATCATCATGCTCATGATGCTTATCTTAATGCAGTTGTTGGAACAGCATTATTGAAAAAATATCCTAAATTAGCTTCTGAATTTGTTTATGGTGAGTACAAGAAATATGATATTCGTAAATTTATCACTAATTCAAGCGATAAAGCAACAGCGAAATATTTCTTCTATTCAAATTTAATGAATTTCTTTAAAACTAAGGTTAAATATGCGGATGGTACTGTCTTTGAGCGACCTATTATCGAGACAAATGCTGACGGTGAAATTGCTTGGAATAAGCAAATTGACTTTGAAAAAGTTCGAAAAGTTTTATCCTACCCACAAGTCAATATTGTTAAAAAGGTTGAAACTCAGACGGGAGGATTCTCAAAAGAATCAATTTTACCTAAAGGTGACTCTGATAAATTAATTCCACGAAAGACAAAAAAAGTTTATTGGGATACTAAAAAATATGGTGGTTTTGATAGTCCAACAGTAGCTTATTCTGTTTTTGTTGTAGCTGACGTCGAAAAAGGTAAAGCTAAGAAATTGAAAACTGTAAAAGAGCTAGTTGGTATTTCTATCATGGAACGTTCTTTCTTTGAAGAAAATCCAGTTGAATTCTTAGAAAATAAAGGATATCACAATATTCGAGAAGATAAATTAATAAAACTTCCAAAATATAGTCTTTTTGAATTTGAAGGTGGAAGAAGACGCTTGTTAGCTAGTGCTTCAGAACTTCAAAAAGGGAATGAAATGGTGCTTCCAGGATATTTAGTAGAATTGCTTTATCATGCTCATCGAGCTGATAATTTTAATAGCACTGAATATTTAAAATATGTTAGTGAGCATAAAAAAGAATTTGAAAAAGTTTTATCTTGTGTGGAAGACTTTGCTAACTTATATGTTGATGTTGAAAAAAATTTAAGTAAAATTAGAGCAGTTGCAGATAGTATGGATAACTTCTCAATTGAGGAAATTTCAAATTCATTTATTAATTTATTAACACTGACTGCATTAGGTGCGCCGGCTGATTTCAATTTCCTTGGTGAAAAAATTCCACGTAAACGCTATACCTCAACAAAAGAATGTCTGAATGCCACCCTTATCCACCAATCTATCACTGGTCTTTATGAAACACGTATTGATTTGAGTAAATTAGGAGAAGAGTAATGGGATGGCGTACGGTTATTGTTAATGAGCATTCTAAATTGTCGTATAAGAATAATCATTTGATTTTTAAAGATGCTTATCATACTGAAATGATTCATCTGGAAGAGATTGATATTCTGTTGCTTGAAACGACGAATATTGTATTGACGACGATGTTGATTGAACGCTTAGTCGAGAGAAATATTTTAATTATTTTTTGTGATGAAAAACGTTTGCCAACTGCAATGCTGACGCCTTACTATGGACGCCATGATTCTAGTTTACAGCTGACAAAACAAATTGCTTGGGACGATGATGTCAAATGTGATGTTTGGACAACGATTATTGCCCAGAAAATATTAAACCAAAGCATGTATCTTGGTAAATGTTCTTTCTTTGAAAAATCCCAATCTATTATGGAGTTATATCACGGCTTAGAGCCTTTTGATCCCAGTAATCGTGAGGGACATTCTGCAAGAATTTATTTTAATACCTTGTTTGGAAATGATTTCTCGCGTGATCAGGATAATGATATTAATGCTGGGTTAGACTATGGGTATACTTTGTTGTTGAGTATGTTTGCGCGTGAATTAGTTGTTTGTGGTTGTATGACGCAATTCGGCTTAAAACATGCTAACCAATTCAACCAGTTTAATCTGGCTAGTGATATCATGGAGTCATTCCGTCCAATTGTTGATAGAATTGTGTATGAAAATCGTAACGCTTCCTTTGTTAAGATTAAACGCGAATTGTTTACGATGTTTGATGAAACCTATTCTTATAACCATAAAGAAATGTTCCTAAACAATATCGTTAGTGATTATACGAAGAAAGTGGTTAAAGCTCTAAATCATGGTGGGAAAGGAGTTCCTGAATTTAGGATATGAGTTATCGATATATGCGAATGATTTTAATGTTTGATATGCCAACCGAAACAGCAGAAGAACGAAAAGCCTATCGTCAATTTCGAAAATTTTTATTGAGTGAAGGCTTTATCATGCACCAATTTTCAGTTTATAGCAAATTGTTATTAAATAATTCTGCCAATAAAGCGATGATTGATAGACTTCAAGCCAATAATCCTAAAAAAGGAAGCATCACACTTTTGACAGTGACTGAAAAACAGTTTGCTCGTATGATTTATTTGAATGGTGAGCAAAATACCAGCATTGCCAATTCTGATAGACGTCTTGTATTTCTTGGAGAGGATTATAGTGATCAAGATTAATTTTCCACTATTAGATACACCGCTACCACTTGAAAACGCGACAATTCTGGCTATTGAAGATGTTACTGTTTATGCTAATATCGTTAAACAATGTTATAGCTATTCTGAAGCGAGTGATTTAAAGTTTTTCACAGAGAAAATGGTTTCTTTAAAGATGACAGAAATCCTGCTGATTACTGATATTTTAGGTTTTGAAATCAACTCTCCTGCTGTTTTGAAGCTGATATACGCTGATTTGGAGGGGCAATTGAATGATAAACCAGAAATTAAGACTCAGATTGAAAATCTGGCAGCTAAGATTACAGAACTAATATCCTATGAATGCTTAGAAAATGAGTTGGATCTGGAATGCGATGACATTACGATTTTAGAACTCATCAAAGATCTTGGTATTAAAATTGAAACACGAAGTGACACCATCTTTAAAAAATGTTTTGAAATTCTTCAAATTTATCAATATCTTAGCAAAAAGAAATTGTTAGTTTTGGTTAATAGCGGTGCTTATTTGTCGAAAGGTGAAGTAGAGAAGTTGTTAGAGTATATTGAACTGAGTAACCAAACAGTGCTCTTTTTAGAACCACGAAAACTTTATGATTTCCCACAATACATTTTAGATAATGACTATGTTTTACTGGAAGATAAGGGAGAGTCATAAGAATAACAAGGTACCTGGGAAGGTATCTTGTTTTTTTTGAACGTAATATAAGTTTAGATGAAAGCATTGTTATATGGACTACTCTTATGATATAATGAGAATGACTAAAATTCGATTTTATGAATGGGATCGTTCGGAGCTGAAGTTTTGCTGTGAACGAATGGCGCGATTACGAAATCTTGTGAGAAAAAGTGGTCCACGAGGTTTTAGAGCTGTGTTGTTTCGAATGGTTCCAAAACAAAAGAGAAAGCTGTTCTCAGCACTTTCAAGTTTTAGAGCTGTGTTGTTTCGAATGGTTCCAAAACTCATATTAATTGATGAGGCTCACCATAGTAGTTTTAGAGCTGTGTTGTTTCGAATGGTTCCAAAACCGGAAAATATCATTTAGTTAAGAAATTTTAGTTTTAGAGCTGTGTTGTTTCGAATGGTTCCAAAACCGAACGTTATAAGTTTTATCGTTCGCAGGTTGTTTTAGAGCTGTGTTGTTTCGAATGGTTCCAAAACTCAATTCATTCATGGATAAGATGATCGAATGTTTTAGAGCTGTGTTGTTTCGAATGGTTCCAAAACTCTGCTGT
>NZ_JBHRZX010000002.1:16050-16503 GCF_042649785.1 Streptococcus alactolyticus
TATTTAAGTTTTAGAGCTGTGTTGTTTCGAATGGTTCCAAAACGAACATTCGTGCCGATGTCTGCACCCAGAGGTTTTAGAGCTGTGTTGTTTCGAATGGTTCCAAAACTGCCGATAGCAATCGTTACCCGCTGGCGAAGTTTTAGAGCTGTGTTGTTTCGAATGGTTCCAAAACACAGTCAGATTGCAGACATCTTATTAAAACGTTTTAGAGCTGTGTTGTTTCGAATGGTTCCAAAACGTCATAAGGCACAATTCAAAGGTGGTAGAGTTTTAGAGCTGTGTTGTTTCGAATGGTTCCAAAACAAGAAGTGGACTTTATTGGTCAATACTCCGGTTTTAGAGCTGTGTTGTTTCGAATGGTTCCAAAACTCAATTCATTCATGGATAAGATGATCGAATGTTTTAGAGCTGTGTTGTTTCGAATGGTTCCAAAACTCTGCTGTTGTTGCT
>NZ_JBHRZX010000002.1:16558-62190 GCF_042649785.1 Streptococcus alactolyticus
ATTTTTATATTTAAGTTTTAGAGCTGTGTTGTTTCGAATGGTTCCAAAACGAACATTCGTGCCGATGTCTGCACCCAGAGGTTTTAGAGCTGTGTTGTTTCGAATGGTTCCAAAACTTCTGCGTGTCTTCTTTTTCTAACTCTAGTTTTAGAGCTGTGTTGTTTCGAATGGTTCCAAAACCATTATCGTTATATTTTATTTTGTTCATAGGTTTTAGAGCTGTGTTGTTTCGAATGGTTCCAAAACTTATATTTAAAATACATTTCACGGCTGTTGGTTTTAGAGCTGTGTTGTTTCGAATGGTTCCAAAACTGCTTTTGTACAAACAACAGGCAGCGGCCCGTTTTAGAGCTGTGTTGTTTCGAATGGTTCCAAAACGTCAATTTCTTCCGTCGCGTGCTTGCGCGTTTTAGAGCTGTGTTGTTTCGAATGGTTCCAAAACTTCCAATTCTTCATCATTAAGCGGTGCTTTGTTTTAGAGCTGTGTTGTTTCGAATGGTTCCAAAACACATCAATTTCTTCCGTCGCGTGCTTTCGCGTTTTAGAGCTGTGTTGTTTCGAATGGTTCCAAAACCTGCACGAACTAAAATAGTTGAAGATGATTGTTTTAGAGCTGTGTTGTTTCGAATGGTTCCAAGTATGTGGGACACCTGACATCGAGTATTGAAAATGATATCTTGCGTCCTACATACTTTGATAAAATTCTCCCTAAAACAGGTGCCTTGCCAGTTTTTGTTATGACGTCTAGCGTCAAAAGAGAACTCGACTTAACAAGATACCACTACTTTAACATAAAAGGAAAAGTAGCGAGTGCTTTCTCCTGTCGGGGGATTTTCTCACTACTAATCTTAGTATGTTTTTAACAGAGGAAAAAGCACCATAATTTCTAAAGTGGATTTACCTACTACAGAATTATAGAGCCAGTTTTTATTGTACACTTATCATTGTAAAGTTAAGTGAAAAAGGGCTAAAAAAACCGAAATAACAGGCTTTTTTGGCCTAAGAGGCCTAGAGTTTTTGGTGGAGCTATGATAAAATGGGAGGTGAAGTTCTCGTAAGCGTCTGAGAGCAAATAAAGATAGGAGGAGAGAATGGACGCTTTTCAATACATAAAACCAAAACTGTTTAGCACGCTCAAGGGTTACACTAGAGCACAGTTTGCAAAAGATCTTGTGGCTGGAATTATCGTGGCAATCATCGCCCTACCGTTATCAATTGCTTTGGCAATTGCGTCAGGTGTGAATCCAGAACAAGGGCTTTACACCGGTGTTATCGCTGGTTTTTTTATTTCGTTTTTAGGGGGAAGCCGCGTACAAATCGGTGGTCCAACCGCCGCCTTTGTTGTGATTATTTATGGCATCGTCTCGCAATATGGCATGAGTGGCTTGGCAACGGCTACTTTTTTAGCGGGTTTGATGATGATTGTCATGGGCTTGTTAAAATTTGGAAATTTAATCAGTTTTATTCCTAAAACCATTACGGTTGGTTTTACCTTGGGGATTGCCATTGGTATTTTAGTGGGGCAATTAAAGGATTTCTTGGGATTAAGCATGGGAGCAGTTCCTGCTGAATTTACAGATAAACTAGTAGCTTATGCCCAACACCTTAATACCATTCATTTGCCAACCTTGCTAATTGGTTTGTTGTCTCTTAGCATTCAGATTTTTTGGCCTCGTGTTTCTCAAAAAATACCAGGCTCACTGGTAGCTATTTTTGTAACAACTGTCATTGTTCAGCTGGCCCATTTATCTGTCCCAACGATTGGAGATTTGTACACCATTAAGGCAGGTTTACCAACCTTTTCAATGCCCAACATCTCCCTTTCGTTGGTGCGTCAACTGTTATCACCTGCCTTCACCATTGCTATTTTAGCGTCAATTGAATCCTTGCTGTCTTGTGTGGTTTCAGACGGTATGATTGGCAGTCGTCATCGCTCAAATGCTGAATTAGTTGGGCAAGGTGTGGGAAATATGATGTCGGCCTTATTCGGTGGCATTCCTGCAACAGGAGCTATTGCTCGTACAGCAGCCAACGTTAAAAACGGTGGACGCACGCCAATCGCTGGTATGACGCATGCACTTGTTTTGTTGTTAATTTTACTCTTTCTCATGCCCTATGCCTCTTTGATTCCAATGAGTTGCTTGGCGGCTATCTTGATTATGGTCGCATACAATATGAGTGGTTGGCGAACTTTTGTATATATGCTACGTACGGCTCCAAAGAGTGACATTGTTGTTTTGGTAACTACTCTATTGTTAACCGTCTTTTTTGATTTGGTGGTTGCGATTGAGTTTGGTATGGTTTTAGCGGCCTTTTTATTCTTGAAACGAATGTCAGACATCGCGGAAGTTCGCCAATGGGTTGATGAAGCAGATAATGAGAATACTGACGCGCTTGATTTAAAAGTAGTGCCAAAAAATACCGTGGTTTATGAAGTGTTTGGTTCTTTGTTCTTTGGAACGACCAATGACTTTCTTGACATTAGCTATGAGGAAGGTAAAAATGCCCTGATTCTTCGGATGCGAAATGTTCCTGCTATGGATATTTCAGGGTTGGATGCTCTTGAAGAAATCCGTGAAACCTGTCAGCAACGTGGCATGACCTTGATTTTATCGCACGTCAACCCCCAACCTTTCCGTGTGATGAAAAAAGCAGGTTTTCTTGAAAAAATCGGTGAAAAGAATATCTGCCCAAACATTGATGCTTCCTTAAAACGAGCAGCAGAATTACAATAATTTGATAAAACGATGGCTAAGGGCCGTCGTTTTTTACTTTTATAGAAGAAAATCAAAAAAATGAAATGAAATTATGGAATTTTTAAATAATTTAGAAATTTTCTGTATTTTTTGAAAACAGTATGTTATAATAGTATCAATCATGAAAGAAAGTTATGGTTAGGAGGAACCATTTATGAAGATCACTTCAAATTGGAAACGTGTTGGATTAGGTGCAGTGACCTTGCTGTCGGCAGTGACCTTAGCAGCTTGTGGAGGTAGCAGTTCATCTTCGTCATCATCAAAAAACGAAATCAACTGGTGCATTCCAACTGAAATCAATACGTTAGACATTTCAAAAAACACTGATACTTACTCATCTATTGCCATTGGTAACTCAGGTAGTAACTTGCTTCGCCGCGATAAAAAAGGTGAATTTAAACCTGACTTGGCTGAAAAAGTTGAAGTTTCTGACGACGGTTTGACTTACATAGCAACCTTGCGTGATAACTTGAAATGGTCAGACGGTAGCGACTTAACTGCTGAAGATTTTGTTTACACATGGCAACGTATTGTTGACCCAACAACAGCTTCAGAGTATGCTTACCTTGCTTCTGATGCACACGTTTTGAATGCCGAAGAAGTGATCGCTGGTACTAAGAGTGTTGACGAACTTGGTGTTAAAGCAGATGGCAATAAAGTTATCTTTACTTTGTCTAGCCCTTCACCTCAGTTCATGAGTCTTCTTTCGTTTACAAACTTCATGCCACAAAGCAAAGCATTTGTAGAAAAAGCAGGTGCTGATTACGGAACAAACTCAGACAAAGCCCTTTACTCTGGTCCATACACTGTTGAAGATTGGAACGGTACAAGTGGCACATTCAAGTTGGTTAAAAACAAATACTACTGGGATGCTGACAATGTGAAAAACGAAAAAGTCAACATTCAAACCATCAAGAAACCAGATACAGCCGTTCAAATGTATAAAGACGGCGAACTTGATGCAGCTGGTATCTCAGGTACAGAAGCCATCTACAACGCTAACAAAAACAATAAAGACGTTGTCCAAGTTCCAGAAGCAACAACATCTTACCTGGTTTATAACGAAACTGGTACTGTACCAGCTTTGACAAATACTAAAATCCGTCAAGCTCTTAACTTGGCAACAGACCGCGAAGGTATCGTTAAAGCCGCTATCGACACCGGTTCTAAAGCAGCAACTGCCTTGGTACCTTATGGACTTGAAACGTTGCCTGATGGTACAGACTTGACTGATTACGTTGAGCCAGGTTATAGCTATGATGAGAAAGAAGCAACAAAACTCTTCAAAGAAGGTTTAGCAGAATTGGGTACAGACTCTGTTAAATTGACTATCACATCAGATGCTGATAGCCCAGTTGCAAAAGCGACTGTTGATTACCTCAAACAAACTTGGGAAGAAGCTCTTCCAGGATTGACTGTTGAAGAAAAATTCGTTACTTTCAAACAACGTCTAGAAGATACTAAGAACCAAAACTTTGATGTTGCCCTTGTTCTTTGGGGTGGTGACTACCCAGAAGGTTCAACATTCTACGGCTTGTTCACATCAAATTCATCATATAACTATGGTAAATTCTCAAACACTGATTACGATGCTGCTTATAAAAAAGCTATCACAACAGATGCTCTAGATCCAGAAGCAGCTGCTGAAGACTACAAAGAAGCAGAAAAAATCCTTTACGAAAATGCTTACTACAACCCAATCTACTTCCGTAGTACAGAATCACTTCAAAATCCTTCATTGAAAGGACTTGTTCGTAACTCAACAGGATTATCAGTTGACTTTACTTACGCTTACAAAGAATAAGGCTTAGGTTATTAAACAAGGTAGGGTTTACCTACCTTGTTTTCTTTATGCTTTGAAAATGCTACAATAAAAAGAGTGCCATTATAGAAAGGTTAGTATGCGTTTAGATAAATTTTTAATTGAAGCAGGGTTGGGATCGAGAACAGAGGTCAAGCAATTGCTCAAGAAAAAACAAATTTGTGTGAATGATAAGATTGAAACGTCAGCAAAACGCCAAATAGATGCCTCAACTGATGAGATTGTCTTTGACAATCAAAGACTTGTTTATGAAAAATACGTTTATTATCTCTTGAACAAGCCAAAAGGGGTTATTTCAGCTACGGAGGACAACCATCATCAAACGGTTTTGGATTTGTTGGATAAAACGGCTTGGGATAAGGAAGTCTTTCCAGTGGGGCGTTTGGATATTGATACCCATGGGCTTTTGCTATTGACCAATAATGGGAAACTAGCTCATGCCATGTTATCACCTAAAAAACACGTGGAGAAAACCTATCGTGCCAAGGTGGCTGGTGTGATGACAAAAGAAGACGTAGCTGCTTTTGCTGAAGGGATTACCTTGAAAGACTTTGTTTGCCAGCCTGCTCGATTGAGCATTTTAGAGGTTGATAAGGTCACGGATACGAGTTTTGTTGAGATTACGATTAAAGAGGGAAAATTTCATCAGGTGAAACGCATGGTTCAATCTTGCGGGAAAACCGTGGTGGATTTGCAGCGCATCAGCATGGGACCTTTACAATTGGATACCTCGTTAGCATTGGGAGAATGGCGTCGCTTAAGTGCTGAAGAAGTGGCTTCTTTAGCAGAATTTGGTGTGGAATTGTAGTAGTTATTTGATTATTTGCTGCTTTAATGTTATGATAATAGGTATAAAGTAAATGAGCGAGGTATGTAATAGTGGCATTTGGTGAAAACGGACCGCGTAAAAAAACGCTATTTGAAAAATTAACAATGGTAGTTGTTATCTTGATGCTTCTTGTAACCGTAGGAGGCATTGTAGCGGCTGCTATCGGTTCTATTATGTAAGAAACGCTGAAGAGGCGTTTTTTTATGCTTTAGTGCAATTTTAATGAAAGAATAGGAAATAATCATGAGTATGTTTTTAGATACCGCAAAAATCAGTGTCAAAGCTGGTCGTGGCGGTGATGGAATGGTTGCATTTCGTCGTGAAAAATACGTTCCCAACGGTGGACCTTGGGGTGGTGATGGCGGAAAAGGAGGCTCAGTCATCTTTAAAGTGGATGAAGGTTTGCGCACCTTGATGGATTTTCGTTATAACCGCATTTTCAAAGCCAAATCAGGTGAAAAAGGTATGACTAAGGGAATGCATGGTCGTGGGGCAGAGGACTTGATTGTTCGAGTGCCGCAAGGAACGACAGTACGCGATGCCGAAACTGGCAAAGTTATCACTGACTTGGTTGAAAATGGTCAAGAATTTGTAGTTGCTCGTGGTGGACGTGGTGGACGCGGTAATATCCGCTTTGCGACTCCGCGTAACCCTGCACCTGAAATTGCTGAGAATGGTGAGCCAGGTGAAGAGCGTGAATTGCAGTTGGAATTGAAAATCTTGGCAGATGTTGGTTTGGTCGGTTTCCCATCAGTTGGTAAATCAACCTTACTAAGTGTCGTGACAGCCGCTAAACCTAAAATTGGTGCTTATCACTTCACCACAATCGTGCCAAACCTAGGTATGGTTCGCACCAAATCAGGTGACAGTTTTGCTATGGCTGATTTGCCAGGCTTGATTGAAGGGGCTTCGCAAGGTGTTGGACTTGGAACACAATTTCTTCGCCATATTGAGCGCACTCGCGTTATTTTGCATGTGATTGATATGTCAGCTAGCGAAGGACGTGATCCGTACGAAGACTATCTAGCGATTAACAACGAGCTTGAAACTTACAATCTTCGTTTAATGGAGCGCCCACAAATTATAGTGGCTAATAAGATGGATATGCCAGAAGCCGAAGAAAACTTGAAAGTCTTTAAGGAAAAATTGGCTGCGAATTACGATGATTTCGAAGAAATGCCAATGATTTTCCCAATTTCAAGCTTGGCACATCAAGGTTTGGATAATCTTATGGAAGCAACAGCAGAATTGCTTGCTAAGACAGATGAATTCTTGCTTTATACTGATGATGACATGGTGGATGAAGAAGTTTACTATGGCTTTGATCCAGACGAACCTCCATTTGAGATTTCACGTGATGACGATGCAGCATGGGTATTGTCAGGTGAAAAACTTGAAAAGCTCTTTGTCATGACCAATATGGAACGCGACGAATCTATAATGAAATTTGCCCGTCAATTGCGTGGTATGGGTGTCGATGAAGCCCTTCGTGAACGCGGAGCCAAAGATGGTGATATCGTCCGAATCGGTAACTTTGAATTTGAATTTGTAGATTAACCTGCCACTTGTCGTTGATAGCATAGTTATCTAACGATAGGAATTGTGATGATTTATAATTGATCTTATATTGTATTTTATTGGGGGTTCTTATGGGAGATAAACCGATATCTTTTAGAGATAAAGATGGGAATTTTGTATCAGCAGCCGATGTTTGGAATGCTGAAAAGCTAGAAGAACTGTTCAATACATTAAACCCAAATAGACGTTTGCGGTTGGAGCGCGAAAAGTTAGCCGCAAAAAAAGCAGGAGAAATAAAAGAATAAAGCCTGCTTACTTTAAAAACCTAGCCTATATGGCTAGGTTTTTTATCTAGAGTAAAAGTATTATAGCTGCAAAATGACAACACTCCTAATAGATTTAGAGAGTTACTAGTTCCTGATAAAAATAATATTGATTTTTATCGGGAGCTAGTAAGAAATCAAGTTATCTACCTGATAGTAGATAACGTAAAAAGTCGAGATACTTTAGCATCCGACCATTTTCAAAAGGTTATTAGCAAAAAGAGCAAGTTCGATAATAACTTGCTCTTTTTGCTAATAAGTGAGTTAGCTAAGTGTTATAACACTTAGCGTAGAAAAGCCAGCAACTTTAGTTGTTGGCTTTTCTTACTCAGTTACACGTTCAAGACTTTATCTAGGAAGTCTTTTAGACGTGGGTGCTGTGGGTTGTCGAAGATTTGTTCTGGTGTGCCGTCTTCGATAAATTCACCGCCGTCTGTGAAGATAACGCGGTTCGCCACTTGGCGTGCAAATCCCATTTCGTGGGTTACAATCAACATGGTCATGCCTTGTTCTGCCAAGTCTTTCATAACGTTCAATACATCCCCGACCATTTCAGGGTCAAGGGCAGATGTTGGTTCGTCAAAAAGCATGATATCAGGTTTCATGGCCAAACTACGAGCGATGGCGACACGTTGTTTTTGTCCTCCAGATAGGCTATCTGGTTTGGCATCGCGTTTATCTGCAAGGCCAACTTTTTCAAGCAATTCCATCGCGTGTTTTTCAGCTTCTTCCTTGCTTTCTTTTCCTAATTCGACAGGAGCGAAAGTGATGTTTTCAAGCACGGTCATGTGTGGGAAAAGGTTGAAATGTTGGAACACCATACCGATGTTTTCACGGGCTTTATCGACGTTCGTTTTAGGGTCAGAAAGTTCGTAACCGTCAACGATGACTTTACCGCTAGTGATGGTTTCAAGTAAGTTGAGTGTGCGTAGGAAAGTTGATTTTCCTGAACCAGATGGTCCAATGATACAAACAACGTCTCCTTCATGAAACTGAGTGGTAATTCCTTTTAAGACTTCATTGTCTCCGTAAGATTTATGTAAATCTTGAACATCAATTTTCAATTCTGACATTACTTAAGCCTCTTTTCTAACAGTTTTGCTAAACGAGTCAAAAGGGTAATCATTACGAGGTAAATAACTGCTAAGATAGCGTACATACGGAATGATTGGTAGTTACGGGCGATAATGATTTTACCTGTTTGGAAGAGTTCCACAAGACCAATCGCTGACATGATTGTTGTATCTTTCAATGAGATAACGAATTGGTTGATAAAGCTTGGTAGCATGAGGCGAACAGCTTGAGGTAAAATAACTTTGCGCATGGTTGTGCCGTATGAGATACCCAAACTACGGCTGGCTTCCATTTGACCTTTTGGTACGGCTTCAATTCCTCCACGGACAATTTCGGCGATGTAAGCACCAGCATTTAGTGAGAGGGCGATAGTCGCTGCTAGGAAGTCGTTGATAGGGCTTTGGCGACCTGTGATTGATTCGATAAGGTTTGGAATTCCCCAGAAAATGAAGGCCGCAACAATCATTAGTGGGATACCACGAATCACGTCAACAAAGACTGCTGAGATACCACGTAGGACTTTATTTGGAGCGACAGCCATCATACCAAAGATGATACCGATAACAGTGGCAATCGCAAATGAAATCAAGGTTAAGCCAAGGGTTGTTCCTAAACCAGCCAACAATTGACGGTAGTTGTTTTTAAGAAGTCCCCAAATCGTTGTTTCATTCACGCTTGAATCAGATGCTGAGCTAGATGTATCTGAAGAAGTTGTGAGGTATTTAGCAACTAATTTGTCGTAAGTACCGTTTGCTTTAAGGGCTGCAAGTCCGTTGTTGAACATTTCAATCAATTCAGGATTTGAACCAGCTTTAACGGCAAATCCGACGGTACCTGAAGCTTCACCAGGAATTGGTGTTTCAAAGTTGCGTCCTTGTTGGATAGCGTAAGCCAAAACAGCTTCATCATCCATCAAGGCATCAATTGAACCTGAGTTCAAACTATCGTACATTGTAGAAGCTTCATCAAAAGCTTTCAAAGTGTAGTGGTATTGATCAGCGTGTTCTTCCAACCAAGTGTAAGAAGAAGTACCGTTTTTAGCTCCAACGGTTTTACCAGAAAGGTCTTCGTATGATTTAACAGAGCTTCCTTTTTTAACCGCTAGGATGATATTGGTTGTGTAATAAGGATCTGAGAAGTTAAAGATAGCTTTACGGGCATCTGTGATAGTCATTCCCGCGATAACCCCATCAGCTTGTCCTGATTGCACTGCATTGAGTGCTGCATCAAAGCCGATATTGTTGATTTTGATGTTGAAACCTTGTTGTTTGGCAATGGCCTTAATCAAGTCCATATCAAAACCAGTATAGGTGTTATTACCGTCTTGGTATTCAAATGGTGCAAATGATGTATCAGATGCGATGATATAAGTATCTTTGACTGGAGTGGCTTTGGCCTTAGCGTCACCAGTTGATTCTAATTCACTAGTGTCTTCGCCTAGCCATTTTTTCATAATAGCATCATAAGTACCGTCTTCCTTCATAGAAGCAAGACCTTCGTTAAATTCATCGATAAGGTATTCGTATTGGCTACCTTTTTTAACGGCAAAGGCAAAGCTACCGACTTTTTCGCCGTCCATGTTAATGGCGTAATCTTTACCTTGTTTGATAGCGTATTGAACAACAGGTTCGTCGTCCATGGCAGCGTCAATAGAACCAGCATCAAGGCTGTTATTCATAAGATCACTGGTATCAAATGTTTTGATGGTGTAACCGTATTTTTCTTGATTATCTTTCAAGAAGCTTTGAGAAGCGGTTCCGTTTTTAACCCCGATGGTTTTTCCTTTAAGCTGTTTGTAGCTTGAAATTTTAGCGTTGCCACGTGTATATACAACAACAGCGGTATCGTAGTAAGGATCAGAAAAAGTGAATACTTTCTTACGAGCGTCTGTGATTGTCGTACCAGCCATCAAGGCATCTGCTTGTCCAGACTGAACGGCATTTACCGCCGCATCAAAACCTGGGAAGGTCATATCAACGTCCCAGCCTTCGCGTTTGGCAACTTCATTGATAATATCAACGTCAATACCTTTATAGGTTTGATCTGAGTCTTTAAATTCAAATGGGGCATAGGCGGTATCTGACACAATCTTAATCGTATCAGCGTGCGTCGTCTTTGCACCCAACACAAAGAATACAGAGAGCATAGCTAGCATAAGAGCTTTCAATTTGTGCTTCATGTTAGTCTCCTTTTTGGTTAGTAATAGCGCTATTATATCAAAATTCACAAGTTAAGGCAAATTTAAGCAACAGACGATGTTAGAAAATATAACATAAAAATGCCAGTTGCTTTAAGAAGTCTAAAGCAGATTTTCCGTCAAACTTGTGTTAAAATGAGGACATCAAAGCAATGGAAGAGGAAGGCAAAACATGATTGATAGGGTAACAGATAATCAGTTTAAATTAGTATCAAAATACCAGCCTGCTGGTGACCAGCCAGAAGCAATTAAGGAATTGGTTGATAATATTGAAGGCGGTGAAAAGGCGCAGATTCTGTTGGGAGCAACGGGAACTGGTAAAACGTACACGATGAGTCAGGTGATTGCTCAGGTTAACAAGCCAACCTTGGTCATTGCCCACAATAAAACCTTGGCGGGCCAGCTTTACGGGGAATTTAAGGAATTTTTCCCTGATAATGCCGTGGAATATTTCGTATCTTATTATGACTATTACCAACCTGAGGCTTATGTGCCATCAAGTGACACTTATATTGAAAAAGACAGCTCGGTGAATGATGAAATTGATAAATTGCGTCACTCGGCGACCTCTGCCTTGCTGGAACGTAACGATGTGATTGTTGTCGCATCGGTGTCTTGTATCTATGGTTTGGGTTCGCCCAAAGAATATGCAGATAGCGTAGTTAGCTTACGTCCTGGACAAGAAATCTCACGTGATCAGTTGTTGAATGACTTAGTGGACATTCAGTTTGAGCGAAATGATATTGATTTCCAACGTGGGCGTTTTCGTGTGCGCGGTGATGTGGTTGAAATTTTCCCAGCCAGCCGTGATGACCATGCCTTTCGTGTGGAATTTTTCGGGGATGAAATTGACCGTATCTGCGAAATTGAAAGTTTGACAGGACGAGTGCTTGGCGAGGTGGAACACTTGGCGATTTTCCCAGCCACTCACTTCGTGACCAACGAAGAGCACATGGAGCACGCCATCAAGGAGATCTTGGCGGAAATGGAAGAACAGGTCAAACAATTTGAGTCAGAAGGCAAACTCATCGAGGCGCAACGTATTCGCCAGCGGACAGAGTACGATGTGGAAATGCTCCGCGAAATGGGCTACACTAGCGGTGTCGAAAACTATTCTCGCTATATGGATGGTCGTTCAGAAGGCGAGCCACCGTTTACCTTGCTAGACTTTTTCCCAGAGGATTTTCTCATCATGGTGGATGAAAGTCACATGACCATGGGACAAATTAAAGGCATGTATAACGGGGACCGTTCGCGTAAAGAAATGCTGGTTAATCACGGTTTCCGTTTGCCAAGTGCCTTGGATAATCGTCCTTTACGTCGGGAAGAGTTTGAAAGCCACGTTCACCAAATTGTTTATGTGTCAGCCACTCCAGGTGACTACGAGCTAGAGCAAACGGATACCATTGTTGAACAAATCATCCGTCCGACTGGATTGCTTGACCCTGAGGTTGAAGTGCGTCCGACCATGGGACAAATGGACGACCTGCTGGGTGAAATCAATGCCCGTGTGGAAAAAGGTGAGCGAACCTTCATTACCACTTTAACCAAGAAAATGGCAGAAGACTTGACCGATTACTTGAAGGAAATGGGCGTCAAGGTCAAATACATGCACTCAGATATTAAGACGCTAGAACGGACAGAAATCATTCGTGACCTGCGTCTGGGCGTCTTTGATGTCTTAATTGGTATCAATTTGCTGCGCGAAGGAATTGACGTGCCTGAGGTTAGCTTGGTGGCCATCTTGGATGCTGACAAAGAAGGTTTTTTGCGAAATGAACGTGGCTTAATCCAAACTATCGGACGAGCTGCTCGTAATAGTGAGGGACACGTTATCATGTATGCGGACAAGATTACCGAATCCATGCAAAAAGCCATGGATGAAACGGCTCGTCGTCGTGAAATCCAAATGCGTTACAACAAAGAACACGGCATTGTCCCACAAACCATTAAGAAAGACATTCGTGATTTGATTGCGATCTCGAAAACGGCTGACACCGACGTGGCAGAAGATATTCCTGATTACAACAGCATGACGAAAAAAGAACGCCAAGACACCATCAAAAAACTCCAAAAACAAATGCAAGAAGCCGCAGAAATCCTTGACTTTGAACTGGCAGCCCAATTACGCGATATGGTGCTAGAATTAAAGGCGATGGATTAATAATAGGATAAATTCATCCTATTATTTTGTTTTTCGTCATTAAAAATGATATGATAATCAAAAAGGAGGGCAATCATAATGCAAATCGATCTTAAAAATTTAGTTCCAATCACTGAGGCAAATCAAAATTTTTCTAAAGTAGCTCGTATGGTTGACAATAAAGGAACGGCTGTTATTTTAAAGAATAATAAACCTAAATATGTCCTGCTTGATTACAATACCCTAGTTCAAGAAGAACAAGAAGAAACAGTTGTTGCAGATCAAGCTAGTGTTGATGATGTGGCAAATGCTATTTTGTCAAGACATTTAGATGCTTTTAAGGAACTCGCAAAATGAAACATTTAACCGTTGAACAGGTTATTGCCCTACATAGTCAATTAATTGCAGCTTCTGGAGGTGTAGATGGTGTTCGCGACAAAGGATTAGTCGAATCATCGCTTTCTAATGTTTTCGATGTTTATTTTGGAGTTGATCGCTATCCAACTATTGAAGAGAAGGCTTCTAGGCTATGTTACTCTTTGATTAAGAATCACGCTTTTTTAGATGGTAATAATCGTATAGGTATTTTTGTGATGCTCGTACTCCTAGAAATTAATGGTATTGTACTGGAGTGTACAGATGAAGAATTAGTTCATCTTAGGATTGGTATAGCAGCATCACAAATAACGTATGAAGCTATTTTAGATTTTGTAGAAAATCATTGATTTTCGTATATGAGGAGGACGAGATGTCACGTTCACAAAATGTGATTTTAACCAATATGTGTCTGATTGAGGACGATCGGGGGCGGTTGGTGATGCAGATTCGGGACCCAAAACGTTATGCTTGGTCAGGAGCTGCTCTACCAGGTGGACACATTGAGCCGCATGAAAGCTTGGTTGAATCGGTTATTCGTGAAATTAAGGAAGAAACGGGCTTAACCATCAAACACCCGCAATTAGTTGGCATGAAACATTGGTACACCAAGGACGATGAGCGTTATCTGGTCTTTCTTTATCGCACGTCTGAATTTGAAGGTAACCTTCGTTCGTCTGATGAGGGCGAAGTCAAATGGGTATCTCGACAAGAGTTGCCACAACTTCCTCTTGCCTATGATATGCTGAATTTACTTCGTGTCTTTGATGAGGATAATCTCAACGAACTCTTTTACCGCGAACGCTTAGAAGATGACTTCCTACGCGAATTTTGGTGAGTATTGCCTTGATAAAACAACAAAAAAGCTTGGACGGATAATCCAAGCTTTTCGTGTATTTTTTGTGTATTACTGTAGGAAGGAGAGTGTGTGTCTTGTCTATTATTTAACCGAACCACCTGTGATGCCTTCAACGTAGTATTTTTGCATAAACATGAAGAGCAAGGTGATTGGGATAGCAATGATAACCGAACCAGCCGTGAATGATATGAACCATTCATTGATGGTATCTTGTTCAAGCATTGAGAAGAGTCCGATAGCGACAGTGTATTTACTTGTCGCATCACCAAGGATAACTTTGGCAAAGATGAAGTCAATCCAAGGTCCGATAAAGGCCATCAAAGCAGTGTAAACGATAATTGGTTTTGATAGCGGCAAGGTGATTTTAAAGAAAATATCAGCGCGTGTTGCCCCATCAATCATTGCTGATTCATCAAGTGAATACGGGATGGTATCAAAGAAGCCTTTAGCAATGTAGAAACCGAGTGCGGCACCAGCTGAATAAACCAAAATCAAGGCTAGTAGGGTTTGGTCAAGGTTGAATGCCTTTAAGATGTAGTAAACGGCAATCATACTCATGAAACCCGGGAACATATTCAAGACAAGGGCAATTTTAAGGAAACCATTGCGGTGTTTGAATTTGATACGGCTCAATGAGTAAGCCATGGCTACTGTGATAAAGGTTGAAATGATACATGAAACGGTTGCAACGTACAAGGTGTTTAAGAACCATTGCCCAAAAGGAAAGGCACTTGACGTAAAGAGCTTGATGTAGTTATCCAGTGTCCATGTTTTTAGAATAAGGTAGTTAACATACGCCGTTCCTTCGCCACGAAAACTGGTTAAGACAACCCAAACGATAGGGAAAAGCCAAATGATTGATAAAACAATCAATAAAATATAAACAAATGTTAGTGTTAATCGCTTTTTGTTTTTCATTATTTTGCAACCCCTTCTTTATAAGAACTTGTTCTTGTATAAGCTAGAAGACTGAAGACTGCAGAAAGAACAAAGATGATGATACCGATAACAGAAGCTAGGTTGTAGTCTGCCGCGGTAACGGTCAGTTTGTAGAGCCAAGTAACCAGCAAGTCTGTGCTACCTGCTTGGTAGTAGTTTGAGTTTGTTGGTCCTCCACCTGTTAGCAGGTAGATAACGTTGAAGTTATTGATGTTTCCAATAAACTGTTGAATCAAGTTTGGCATCATCACCAACAAAATTTGTGGGAAGGTAATTGACTTGAAGATTTGAAACTTACTTGCTCCGTCAATTTCAGCCGCTTCGATTTGTTCTTGTGGCAAGTTCATGATGATACCAGTTGCAACAAGCATTGTTACTGGAATACCAACCCACATATTCACGATGATAATTGAGAATTTCGCCCAAATAGGGTCTGATAAGAATGGAAGTGGATTTGCTGCTGAAATCAACCCAATTTTTTCAAGAATGGCATTAACAGGACCAGCATCGTTAAGCAAGTTTCTCATGATAAGAAGAGAGATGAACTGCGGAACGGCGATGGTAATAACAAAGATTGTTCGCCATAATTTTTTAAATCGCAAGCCTTTAGTGTTGATGATCAAAGCCAAGACAATACCAAAGAAGAAGTTGGTTACAGTGGCAAATACCGCCCAAATCAATGTCCATGATAGAACAGGGAAGAAAGTTCCCGCCATGCGTCCATTGAAGATGCTACCAAAGTTAGAGAAACCGACCCAGTCAAATAAGCTCTTAGGTGGCAAGTGGTTGTGGTCGTAGTTGGTGAAGGCCAAACAAATCATGTAAATCAATGGCAAGACAGTGAACAAAAGCACTCCTAGCAATGGAATAGCCATCAAAGTCATGTGGAAACGACCGTTAGCCAAGGTTTCAAAATCTTCTTTAAAAGATGGAATTTTTAAATGTTCCTTGTCCAAAACATACAAATTACGGGCGCTTTTTAGGTTACACCAGTAAATATAGACAAAGAAAAGACAGAAAATCAAAGAAGCCAAACCAAAAATGAGGAGCAGCATTGAGTTGTCACCCTCCATGGCAACCTTCATCTTAATTCCGCCGACATCTTTTTCCACCAAACCTTGAGCATTTGTTCCCAAAGTAATCAAGCCGTTAATACGTGGAATGACCTGAGTCACAAAGGCGATTAAAAAGAGTATCTCAGACAGTAAGAATAACAAGCCTTTGATAAACTGTTTATGATAGAGATTTGAAAATCCCATTATTAAAAATGACAGTTTTGTATCAAAGCCACCTTTTTTGAAAGCCTCTTGAACCGTCACACTGTCAAAATGATGTGAGTTAAACATACAAAGCTCCTTTATATTACTGAAAAAATAAAGTGGGGAAGCACTTCCCCACTTTACATATGTCTTATTTAGCTGCTGCTAAATCTGCATCAAATTCTTGTAATTTCGTGAGGTATTCACTACTTTGAATTTTACCATTATAGACATCACTTAAAAGAGCAGCACTTTCAGTCCAGAAAGTAGTCATTTGACTAAGTTTAGGTGTAACGACTGTGTAGTCAGAAGATGAAGCCATTGTGATAACAGCTTGTGCTAATTCATCAGATTGTACTTTATCAGATTTTTGAACTGCTTTGTTTGAAGGGATGATGTTACGTCCTTCGTAAGTGAATTGATTTTCTTGACTTTCTTCGCTAGTCAACATAGATGCGAGTTTGTAAGAGGCAGCAATACGGTCAGTGTCAGAACCAGCAGGTGCTTGGTTTACAGCGAAAAGTTTCACACCAAGGAAGGCTTTTTGTTGAACGTCTTTACCACCAATGTTGATTTTTGGATAAACAGCGATACCAAGATTGTCTTTACCAACAGCTTCTTGAGCAGCTGACAAGTCCCATGGTCCTGTTTCGATAGCAGCTACACTGCCATCACCAAATTTAGACATTGTGTTTTCAGCAGTTGTATTGACGAAACCGCTGTTGTTTTTCTGGTCAGCAATCCATTTAAGAACAGAAACACCAGCTTCGTTTGCCCAGTTTGTACCGTCAACAGTTTCACCGTTTTCACCAAACAAAGTATCACCAACAGACATGAACAATGGAGCAGTGTCATAAGCGTTCATAGATTTGAAGGTATCACCAAATGTTGCTTTAGTTGTGATGGTTTCATAGTTCTTCACATCATCCGCAGACAATTTGCTCTTATTATAGAAGAGTACCTGTGATTCAATACCAAATGGGAAAGCATAAGTTTTACCATTGTATTGTGCGCCGGCAATCGCTTGCTCAGTTGCTTGTTCGCTAATTTCTTTAGCGTAATCATCTGGAATTTCTTGGATAACACCAGATTCAACTAACTGACCAAGTTGGTCGTGTGGAAGTGAAAAGACGTCTGCAGCTTTTTCAGGGTCTTTTTTAACGTTTTCCTGAGCTTTAGAGTCGTTTGATTCGATGATGTTGACTTTGTAGCCAGATTCATCTTCGAATTTCTTCACGATTTCTTCGTAAGAGGCTTTAGCGCCTGTTGGAACCCACAATTTAATTGTTTTATCAGATGATGACGAACTTGATGATTCCGATGATGAGGAATTCGAACAAGCCACTAACACACTACTAGCAAGTGTTAGGCCAGCGCCAGCAAGGAACAATTTTTTCCAGGTATTCTTCTTCATGTTTTCCCTCCTAGAGAAAGATTTTTAATATTTTTACACTTACTATTATGCAACCGTTTGCATTTATTTTCGATAACTTTTTTGAAAAAATTTTAATTTATTTTCAAACCTACCCCCTAAATCATAACAAAATGTAATCGAATACAATATTTTAGTTATAGGTTTTGTATTGTTTTTAGAAATAAAGCTATATAATTAAAATAAAAGAGTGTATTTTGTTAAGCAAACGGTTGTCTAAAAAATATCTATTGGGTATAATGGGTAGCAAAAGAGTTGATAAAGATTTTACATTATCTTGTCAGTTTACGGATTCTAGTATAAAATGAAAAAGGAAAAGGAGAACTAGATGGTTACAATTAAAGATGTCGCGGCTAAGGCGGGGGTCAATCCCTCAACCGTCAGTCGTGTGTTAAAAGACAATAAATCCATTTCTCAAAAAACAAAAGACAAGGTGCGACAGGCTATGGCTGAATTGGGTTATGTGCCAAATGTCGCTGCACAAATGTTGGCAAGCGGTTTAACCTATAATATAGGCTTGATTTTTCCGCCTCTGCTAACTCCTGACCGCCTTAGTGAACCCTTCTTTATGCAAATTCTTTCTACTATTACAAGTGAAGCAAAATTGCATGATTTTACTGTTTCAATTGCAACAGGGATGACCGTTGATGAATTAGAAGAACAGGTGAAATTGATGTACCGCCAAAAGCGTGTGGATGGTTTTATCGTTTTATATTCTGACCCTGAAGACCCTGTTCGTCGTTACTTGATGGATAATAAGGTTCCTTTTGTTATCGTTGGTGCACCTGAAGGTTATGAAAATGACATTACCTATATTGATAATGATAACCAGTTGATGGGAAGACGGGCTGTTGAGTACTTATATGAAAAAGGGCATCACAACCTTTTGTTTGTGACCGATGACTTGCAATCTGAAGTATCAGCAGAACGTTATTTTGGTTACTTGCGTGGCACAGAAAAATTAGGCTTGAAAAGCCAGCCAGCTCTCTTGTTTGACCGTAGAGAGCCTATGGTTATAGAATCCTTCATTCAACAGATTAAGGAGCAAGAAGCTACAGCCTTGATTGTAATTGCCGATACAATATCTGTTCGCATCACGCAATTGTTGCATTACTACCAATTAAGTGTGCCAGATGATATTTCGATTATTACCTTTAACAACTCTTCTTATTCAACCTTGATTCATCCTTATTTGACTACGTTTGACATTAATATTACAAATTTAGGTCGAACCAGTTTTAGAAGGTTACTAGAATTGATAAAATCACCGAAAACATCTATCACTGAAAAAATCATAGTACCGTTTATTTTGCGAGAACGCGAAAGTGTGCGTCAGATTTCCGGTGAAGAATAAGTCTATTCTAATAGCATAACGAAAGCTTTTATAACTCATTTTGCTTTGAGTGATGAAAGCTTTTTTTATTTTTTTAACAAAAATGGTTGACTTATGCAAACGCTTGCGTTATAATTGCGATGTAAAAAGTTTTGTTGATGAAGGAGAAAAAACGTATGAACCAACGCACAAGTGGCGTATTAATGCATATTACATCACTTCCTGGCACTCAGGGAGTAGGAACGTTCGGAAAAGAGGCGTATGAATTTGTTGATTTCCTAGTGGAAACAGATCAAACGTACTGGCAAATTTTACCGCTGACTACTACTAGTTATGGTGATTCCCCTTATCAATCATTTTCTGCTACTGCTGGAAACACACACCTTATTGATTTAGAGCAATTGGCGGACCAAGGTTTCCTTGACCGTGCTGCATTTGAAGGTGTTAACTTTGGAGATGATGTTGAGTCAGTTGATTATGCCCGTATTTTTGACCTACGTCGTCCTATTTTAGAACAAGCCGTTAAAGGATTTTTGAGCAACCCAGCTCGTGTTGAAGAATTAGCACAATTTGAGCAAGAAGCAGATTGGGTACAAGATTACGCTGATTTCATGGCAATCAAAGAATCATTTGATAACAAAGCCTTGCAAGAGTGGGATGATAAAGCAATTGTTAGAAGAGAAGAACAAGCGCTCAACGCTTACCGCGAGCAATTGAAAGATGCGATTTTATACCACAAAGTAACCCAATATTTCTTCTATCAACAATGGGCTGAATTGAAACGTTATGCTAACCAAAAAGGCATCCAAATCATTGGAGATATGCCAATTTACGTTTCTGCAGACAGTGTAGAAGTTTGGACAATGCCTGAACTCTTCAAAGTAGATGCTGAAAAGAATCCACTTTGCATCGCAGGTGTACCAGCTGATGAATTTAGTGATGACGGTCAGCTTTGGGGCAATCCAATCTATGCATGGGAAAATCACGCTAAAACCAACTATGCTTGGTGGGTTTACCGTATCAAAGAAGGCTTCAAGTTGTACGATTTATTGCGTATTGACCACTTCAAAGGCTTCTCAGACTACTGGGAAATCCGCGGTGACTACCAATCAGCAAACGACGGTAGCTGGCAACCAGGTCCAGGGCGTGCCTTGTTTGATGTCGTGAAAGAAGAATTAGGTGACTTACCAATCATCGCTGAAAACCTTGGTTACATTGATGAAAAAGCGGACCAACTTTTGAAAGATACTGCCTTCCCAGGTATGAAGATTCTAGAATTTGGTTTCTACGATGTTGAAGGTAAGAGTATCGACGCACCACACAACTGCGACGTGAATAGTGTTGCTTACAACGGTACACACGATAACGAAGTGGTTAACGGCTGGTATGCTAATTTAACAGAAGAACAACAAGCTTTTGTGGATGCATACACACACCGTTGTGACAATGAACCAATCACACAAGCTATGCTACGTACTTTGTTTGCAACAGTTAGTCACATTGCGATTGCGACAATGCAAGACTTGCTTGACAAACCTGCAGAAAGCCGCATGAACATTCCAAATACTGTTGGTGGCAACTGGCAATGGCGTATGCGCAAAGAAGATTTGACGGATGACCGCAAAGCCTTCTTGAAAGACATTACAGCGCTTTACTGTCGTAAAAACCCAAACAAAGGATAAGAAAAAATAAAGGATATACACATGACTACTACATTTACAAACTATCTTGAACATAAAGGACAAACACTTGCTGACATGAGCAACGAAGATATTTACGTCGCTCTTTTACACTTCGTGAAAGAACTAGCTGCAGAAAAACCAAAAAATACAGCTAAACGTAAAGTCTACTACATCTCAGCTGAATTCCTTATCGGAAAACTCTTGTCAAACAACCTAATCAACCTTGGTATCTATAAGGAAGTTAAGAATGAATTGGCAGCAGCAGGCAAATCAATTGCTGAAGTGGAAGATGTTGAATTAGAACCATCTCTTGGTAATGGTGGACTTGGACGTTTGGCATCATGCTTCATCGATTCAATGTCAACACTTGGCATCAACGGTGAAGGTGTCGGGCTTAACTACCACTGTGGATTGTTCAAACAAGTTTTCGTGGACAATCAACAAGAAGCAGAAGCTAACTACTGGATTGAAGACGATTCTTGGTTGGTTCCAACAGATATTAGCTACGATGTGCCATTCAAAGATTTCACGCTTAAATCACGCCTAGACCGTATTGATGTTTTGGGTTACAAACGTGATACGAAAAACTATCTCAACTTGTTTGATATCGATGGTTTGGATTATGGTTTGATTCACGATGGTATTTCATTTGATAAAACAGAAATCAAGAAAAACTTGACGCTCTTCCTTTACCCAGATGATTCTGATAAAAACGGTGAATTGCTTCGTATTTACCAACAATATTTCATGGTATCTAACGCAGCACAATTGTTGATTGATGAGGCTATCGAACGCGGTTCTAACTTGCACGATTTGGCAGATTACGCTTATGTTCAAATCAACGACACACACCCATCAATGGTTATCCCAGAATTGATTCGTCTATTGACTGAAAAACATGGCATTGCCTTTGATGAAGCTGTTGCTATCGTGAAAAACATGGTTGGTTACACAAACCACACAATCTTGGCAGAAGCCCTTGAAAAATGGCCTCTTGACTACCTAAACGAAGTTGTACCACACTTGGTAACAATCATCGAACAATTAAATGAACTTATTGCTAGCGAATACAGTGACCCAGCTGTTCAAATCATTGACGAATCAGGTCGTGTTCACATGGCACACATGGATATTCACTTCTCAACTTCAGTAAACGGGGTTGCAGCCCTCCACACTGAAATCCTTAAAAACAGTGAATTGAAGCCTTTCTACGATATTTACCCTGAAAAATTCAATAACAAAACAAATGGTATCACTTTCCGTCGCTGGTTAGAATTTGCCAACCAAGACTTGGCGGATTACTTGAAAGAGCTTATCGGTGACGACTACTTGACTGATGCGACTAATCTTGAAAAATTATTGGCTTATGCAGATGACGAAAGCGTTCATGCTAAACTAGCTGAAATCAAGCACAACAATAAATTGGCCTTGAAACGTTACCTCAAAGAAAACAAAGGTATCGAGTTGGATGAAAACTCAATCATCGATACTCAAATCAAACGTTTCCACGAGTACAAACGTCAACAAATGAACGCTCTTTATGTGATTCATAAATACCTTGAAATCAAACGTGGTAACTTGCCAGAACGCAAAGTAACGGTTGTCTTCGGTGGTAAAGCAGCTCCTGCCTACACTATCGCTCAAGATATTATTCACTTGATCCTTTGCTTGTCAGAATTGATCAACAACGATCCAGAAGTGAACCAATACCTCAACGTTTTCTTGGTAGAAAACTACAATGTAACCGTTGCTGAGCACTTGATTCCTGCGACAGATATTTCTGAACAAATCTCATTGGCATCTAAAGAAGCTTCTGGTACTGGTAACATGAAATTCATGCTTAACGGTGCTTTGACACTTGGAACAATGGATGGTGCCAACGTCGAAATCGCTGAATTAGCTGGTATGGATAATATTTATACATTTGGTAAAGATTCTGATACGATTATTGACCTTTATGCAACAGAAGGCTATGTTTCAAAAGATTACTACGAAAACGATGCCGTTATCAAAGAAGCAGTGGACTTCATTGTGAGCGACGATGTGGTTAAACTTGGTAACGCAGAGCGTCTAGAGCGTCTTTACAATGAACTTATCAATAAAGACTGGTTCATGACGTTGATTGACCTTAAAGAATACATCGCTGTCAAAGAACAAATGCTTGCAGACTACGAAGACCAAAAAGTTTGGATGACAAAAGTCATCAAAAACATTGCAAAAGCTGGATTCTTCTCATCAGATAGAACAATCGAACAATACAACGACGAAATCTGGCACAGCAAATAAGCTTAAAAATGACCTAATCATTATGATTAGGTCATTTTTTGTCTGAATGATGATAGAAATATAAGTTTTATGCATTTTTATTCAAAAAATGATTGACAAATTCCTTAAAAGCAGCTAAAATAAAGAAAAAACTAATAAACGGAGAATAAATATGAAAATCAAAAAATTAGTATTAGGGATTCTTGGTTTAGCTTTGTTCATGACTTTGACAGCTTGTGGCAGCTCGTCTAATGAAAACCTTCAAGAAAAAATTGAGAAAAAAGGCAAACTCGTTGTCGCTATGAGCCCAGACTATGCTCCATTTGAATTTAAAGCTTTGGTGGACGGTAAAGATACCGTTGTCGGTGCTGATGTGCAATTGGCTCAAGCGATTGCAGACGAATTGGGAGTAAAATTGGAAATTTCATCAATGAGCTTTGATAACGTGCTATCAAGCCTTCAAACAGGTAAGGCAGATATGGCGATTTCAGGTTTGTCACCAACAGAAGCTCGTAAAAAAGTTTACGATTTCTCAGATCCTTACTATGAAGATGAAAATGCCATCTTGGTAAAAGCTAGCGACGTTGACAAGTATACCTCAATTGATAGTTTGTCTGGAGCAAAAGTAGCTGTTCAAAAAGGAACTGTCGAAGAAGACTTGGCTAAAAAGCAATTGGAAAATGCAAACATCATTTCATTGACATCAATGGGTGAAGCCATCAATGAATTGAAATCAGGACAAGTTCAAGCTGTTGACCTTGAAAAACCTGTTGCAGAAGGTTACTTGGATCAAAACCCAGATTTGGCTTTAGCAAGCTTTGCGCTTAAAACAGGTGATGGTGATGCCAAAGCTGTAGCTATGCCAAAAGACAGTGGTGAATTGGTTGATACCGTTAACAAAGTCATCAAAAAACTAAAAGATGAAGGTAAATACCAACAATTCATTTCAGACGCTGCTAAATTGACTGGAAGCAGCAGCGACGAATAACATCAATAGTTTAAGGACCTTTTGAGGTCTTTTTTTGTGAACGTTTTGATTGCTTTTTTTAAAAAAGTAGGTAAGGTATGACTCATAAAAAGCCATAAAAGAGGGAGATTAGAGATGAATTACCTTGCTCAAGTGATGCTGTATGTTGACCATACAGAAAAGTTGTGCTCAATTTTGGGTGGATAAACTAGGTTTTACATTAAAACAAACCATGCCTGGACTAGATGGCGCAAAGATATTTGTCTTAAGTCCGACACCTGAGGCAGAAACAGCTATTGTCTTGCTGGATAAAGAGGCAGTAGCAGCTTACTCACCAGAACTTGTTTTAGCCACCCCATCTTTGATGTTTCATTGTGACGATGTCGCCTTAAAGCGTGAAGAACTTTTAAAAGCTGGCGTTCACGTGGGTGCAAATAGGAAAAACTTTGGCTTGTAATTTTTGTAATCCCGAGGGATATTATTTCGCTTTTTCTGAGTAAGCAAAAAAGCGACCACTTGAAAAGTAGTCGCTTAGGAGATTATGAAAAAGAAAGTTTATTAGGATTGTCTATAGTATAGAGTTCTTTCCTTAAAGAAGTCATAAGTTTGGGAATAAAAAACATGTTTTCAAAAAATAAATACATTTTTATGCACGTAAGGATTGACCTTTTTTCATAATTTTGGTATTCTTATTAAGAACGTGTAAATGTTACATTATCTTGAGGAGGTGAGACACATGTCAAAAACAGTAGTACGTAAAAACGAATCTTTAGACGACGCACTTCGCCGTTTCAAACGTTCTGTGACTAAAGCTGGGACTCTTCAAGAATCACGCAAACGTGAATTCTACGAAAAACCTTCTGTAAAACGTAAACGCAAATCAGAAGCAGCTCGCAAACGTAAAAAATTCTAATGAAATCTTAGATAAAAAAGAAGAGACGCTAGGCGTCTCTTTTGTCATTCTTATTTTTCTTTTAACAAATCACGAATTTCTGTAAGCAATTCTTCTTGAGTCGGTGCTGCATCTTCTTCGGCATCTTCTTGGTTTTGTTTGCCTAGAGATGTTGCGACATTAGCTGCTTTGACGATGAAAAATAGGGTTGTACCGACAATCAAGAAGTTAAGAACGGCACTAAGAAAGCTACCATAAGCCACACCATTCCAAGATAACTCAGTGATTTGCTCAACCCCAGCAGCTTTCAAAGCGGGTGTTAGGAAGAGTGGTGTAATCACATCTTCAACGAGTGAAGTGATGATGGCATTAAAAGCAGTCGCAACAATCACGGCAACAGCAAGATCTAAGACGTTAGCCTTAAACAAAAAATCCCTCAATTCCTTTATCATAAGAAACCTCCTAAAAAAATAAAACGCTTACGATAGTATTATACCAAAAAAGTGGCAAAAATGCTCTAAATATGCTAAATTCTAAAAAATTTACAAAAAACCTTGAAAATGGTATAATAAGTTTCAAAAGTATAATGGGATTAGTGTGTGGAGGTGATGTTTTTGGCAATCGACAAAGAATTAATTTCCGAGATTAAAGGTCACGTGAATATTGTGGAAGTCATCGGTGAAGTTGTTGATTTGACACGTGCTGGTCGTCATTATGTTGGCTTATGCCCTTTTCATAAAGAGAAAACCCCATCCTTCAACGTGGTTGAGGATAAGCAGTTCTTTCACTGTTTTGGCTGCGGAAAATCAGGGGATGTTTACAAATTTGTAGAAGAATACCGCCAAGTTAGTTTTTTAGATAGTGTGCGCCTGCTAGCAAAACGTGCAGGTATTACCATACCAAATGATAGACCGCAACAAGTTGAAACCAGGACCCAAAACCCTAATCAATTGTTGTTGGATATTCAAAAGGATGCGGCTAAGTTTTACAGTGCCGTCTTGAAAACGACAAAAGAAGGGCAAGAAGCTAAGGCTTATTTACATAGTCGTGGTCTAACAGACGATGTGATTGATTATTTTAACATTGGTTTGTCGCCCAAGGGCTCTGATTTTCTCTACCAATCTCTCTCAAAACATTACGATGAAAAGGTTTTGATGAACTCAGGTCTTTTTAATTTCTCTGAGCAATCAAACCGTTTCTACGATGCTTTTCAAAATCGTATCATGTTTCCTTTGACAAATGACAAGGGGCGGATTGTTGCCTTTTCAGGGCGCATTTGGTCACGAGAAGATGTGGAAAGTCAGCAAGCAAAGTACAAGAACACGCGTTCTACCGTTATTTTTAATAAATCGTACGAACTGTACCACTTGGATAAGGCACGTCCTAGTGTGAGTAAGACCCATGAAGTTTACCTAATGGAAGGTTTCATGGATGTGATTGCAGCTTACCGTTCAGGAATTGATAATGCAGTAGCTTCTATGGGGACTGCTTTGACACCTGAACATGTCAGCCATTTGAAACGCTATGCTAAGAAAGTGGTTTTGACCTATGATGGTGATGCGGCCGGACAGCACGCTATTGCTAAATCTTTGGAACTGTTGAAGGGGTTGGATGTTGAGATTGTCAGTCTACCTGATAGAATGGATCCAGACGAATTTGTTCACAAAAATTCACCTCAGGCTTTGGCTAATTTATTAGAAAATTACCGTATTAGCAGCACGGAATTTCTGATTCATTACTTGAAGCCTGAAAATAGCGATAACTTGCAATCAGAAATTGCTTACGTGGAACAAATTTCAAAGATTATCGCGCAAACTCCTTCTATTACGGCTCAAAATTCGTATATTAGTATGGTGGCTGATTTGCTCCCTGATTTTGATTACTATCAGATCGAGCAATCTGTCAACAATGAACGCTTACAAAACCGTTCTGCCATGCAGGGTAATTATGCCAAACAGGCTGTGACAGTAGTGGAGTTGCCCATTTCAAAAAAAATCTCTGCTATTACAAGAGCAGAGTGCCAGCTCATGCACCGTCTGTTAACGCATGATTACCTGCTTAATGAATTTCGCAGTAACGATCTATTTGCCTTTGATACTAAGGAATTGCAGGTTTTATATAACTTATTGTTGCAAGAAGGGGAGTTGGATTCCTACGATTTGGCACACTTAGATGAATCAACGCGTCAAATGTACTATCGCGTTTTAGAAGAAAATTTACCAGATGAGATTTCAACGAATGAAATAGAAGAGATTATTGACCGTCGCAATCGTCTTCTCCAAGAGCGAGAGTTGCAAAAGCAAGGCAAACTTGTCCGTGAATCGAGCCACCTTGGAGATGTAGATACTGCATTAGCAGCTTTAGAAAATCTCATTGCTCAAAAAAGAAATATGGAATAGAGGAAAATATGGCAAAAGAAAAAGAAATCACAACCTTTAATGTTCAAGTTGCAGAATTTATTCGTAATCATAAAAAGGATGGAACTGCCATTGATATAGAGGTTACTGAAAAATTAGTTATTCCATTTTCATTGGATGCTGATCAAATTGATGACCTTCTAGAGCGTTTAACGGATGGTGGTATTTCCATCACAGACAAGGAAGGTAATCCTTCAAGCAAGTACGTTGTGGAAGAACCAAAGCCAGAAGAATTGACTGACGAAGAGTTGCTTGGTAGCAATTCTGCTAAGGTCAATGACCCTGTCCGTATGTACCTTAAAGAAATTGGTGTTGTTCCTTTGCTTACTAGCGAGGAAGAAAAAGAATTGGCGGTTGCCGTTGCTAAAGGTGACCTTCAAGCCAAACAGCGTTTGGCAGAAGCAAACTTGCGTTTGGTGGTTTCTATTGCCAAACGTTACGTTGGTCGTGGGATGCAGTTCCTTGATTTGATCCAAGAAGGCAATATGGGCTTGATGAAAGCCGTTGATAAATTTGACTACTCAAAAGGGTTCAAATTCTCAACTTATGCGACTTGGTGGATTCGTCAAGCGATCACGCGTGCTATTGCTGACCAAGCCCGTACTATTCGTATCCCTGTTCACATGGTAGAAACCATTAACAAATTGGTTCGTGAACAACGTAACCTCCTTCAAGAGCTTGGACAAGATCCAACGCCAGAACAAATCGCTGAACGCATGGACATGACACCTGACAAGGTTCGCGAAATCTTGAAAATTGCTCAAGAACCTGTTTCTTTGGAAACCCCAATCGGTGAAGAAGATGACAGCCACTTAGGTGATTTCATTGAAGATGAAGTGATTGAAAATCCAGTGGACTACACAACGCGTGTCGTTCTTCGTGAACAATTGGATGAAGTGTTAGACACCTTGACTGACCGTGAAGAAAATGTCTTGCGCTTGCGTTTTGGATTGGATGATGGTAAAATGCGTACTTTAGAAGATGTCGGAAAAGTCTTTAACGTTACGCGTGAACGTATCCGTCAAATTGAAGCGAAAGCTCTTCGTAAATTACGCCATCCAAGCCGTAGTAAACAACTACGTGACTTTATTGAAGACTAATGAGTGAGAGGTTTGCCTATGTCAGAACAAAAGTACACTGAGGAAGAAGTTGCTAAAATCAAAGATCGTATCCTTGAAGCTTTGGAAATGGTTATTGATCCAGAGTTGGGAATTGATATTGTGAATCTTGGCCTTGTTTATGAAATTCGTTTCAACCAAGATGGTCATACAGAAATTGATATGACCTTAACAACAATGGGTTGCCCTTTGGCTGACCTTTTGACAGACCAAATTCATGATGCGATGCGTGATATTCCTGAAGTCACTAAGACAGAAGTGAAGTTGGTTTGGTATCCTGCTTGGACAGTTGATAAGATGAGCCGCTATGCTCGCATTGCTCTAGGCATTCGATAATAGATGAAAGAACAGCAAGAGCCTTGCTGTTCTTTTTTGAATTATTAGTGCTTTTTTCAGTAAAATAGTGTAAAATGAAAGGGAATGAAGTAAAGGAGAAAGACTTGTTATGATTTTAATTACAGGTGCTAATGGTCAATTAGGTTCAGAAATGCGTCATTTATTGGACGAACGTGATGAAGAATACGTTGCAGTTGACGTTGCCGAAATGGACATCACAGACAGCGAAAAAGTGGATAAAGTATTTGCTGAAGTAAAACCAACTCTTATTTACCACTGTGCTGCCTACACTGCAGTTGATGCGGCAGAAGATGAAGGTAAAGAATTGGACTACGCCATCAACGTGACAGGAACTGAAATTATTGCTAAAGCAGCTGCAAAATACGGCGCAACACTTGTTTACGTTTCTACAGACTACGTTTTTGATGGTGACAAGCCAGTCGGAGAAGAATGGGAAGTTGACGACAAAGCGAACCCTCAAACAGAATACGGTCGCACAAAACGTTTGGGTGAAGAAGCAGTTGAAAAATACTTGGATAACTACTATATCATCCGTACAGCTTGGGTATTTAGTAACTACGGTAAAAACTTTGTCTTTACCATGCAAAACCTTGCTAAAACACATGATACCTTAACTGTCGTTAATGACCAACATGGTCGCCCAACATGGACACGCACCCTGGCAGAATTCATGACTTACTTGACTGAAAACCAAAAAGCATTTGGTTACTACCATTTGTCAAATGACGCTGATGAAGACACTACATGGTATGATTTCGCAGTTGAGATTTTGAAAGATACAGATGTGCTTGTTAAACCAGTTGATTCAAGTCAATTCCCAGCAAAAGCAAAACGTCCATTTAACTCAACACTTAGCCTTAAAAAAGCCAAAGAAACTGGTTTTGTGATTCCAACATGGCAAGATGCCTTGAAAGAATTTTACAGACAAGAAGTGAAAGAGTAATCACTACCTTTTGAACAGGGTAGGAATCTGGTGAATAATCAGATTCCTTTTTTATTTAGCCAGCCTATGTAAAATGTGGTATAATGGAAAATGATTGTATTTTAAAGATAGAGAGGTCTGCTATGCAACACGTTTTTATCATTGGAAGTCGCGGGCTGCCTGCAAAATATGGTGGCTTTGAGACTTTTGTTGAGGAATTGGTTACACATAAACAAAGTGCAGACGTGTATTACCATGTGGCCTGTCTAAGCGATAAAGAACATCATACACATTTTCAGTATGCGGGTGCAGATTGTTTTACCATTAAGGCGCCTAAGCTTGGTCCAGCGCGTGTCATTGCTTATGACATGATGGCTATCAATTATAGTCTTCAAATGGTGAAAAAAGAACAGATTGCGCATCCTATTTTTTATGTTTTGGGAAATACGATTGGCGCTTTTATTGATCCTTTCATTCGAAACATCCACGCTGTCGGAGGGCAGTTGTTTATCAATCCAGATGGTCTTGAATGGAAACGGTCAAAATGGTCAAAACCCGTCCAATGGTATTTAAAACAGTCTGAAAAAATTATGGCAACATCAGCTGATTTGGTGATTTCAGATAACGTTGGTATAGAGGAGTATATTAAAACCTCTTATCCTAGTGCCAAAACAACCTTTATTGCTTACGGAACAGACTTACAAAAATCGGCATTAAGCCCTGAGAGTGCTAAAGTGCAGGAGTGGTTTCAGCAATGGCACATTAAAGAGAAGGGGTATTATCTGATTGTTGGGCGTTTTGTGCCTGAAAACAATTACGAAACAGCTATCCGTGAATTTATGGCGTCAGATACCAAGCGTAAACTAGTCATCATTTGCAACCACGAGGGCAATGATTATTTTGACACCTTGAAACGCTTGACGCATTTTGACAAGGATGAGCGAATTCGCTTCGTGGGAACGGTTTATGACCGTGAGTTGTTGACCTATATTCGTGAAAATGCTTTTGCTTACATTCATGGTCATGAGGTTGGTGGTACCAATCCAGGCTTGTTGGAAGCTTTGGGGCACACGAATCTTAATCTGGTTTATAATGTTCCCTTTAACCAATCAGTGGCAGCTGCTAGTGCCCTGTATTGGACAAAATCGTCTGGCAATCTTGCGCAGTTGATTAACGATGTGGACCAACACCAGGATTTTGCCGAATACGGCAGGCGTGCGCGTGCGATTATTACAGAACATTACACGTGGGAAAAAATAGTAGGAGAGTATGAGGCACTGTTTTTAAATGAAAATTAATATTCTCATGTCCACCTACAATGGGGAGATGTTTTTAGCCGACCAAATCAAAAGTATTCAAAATCAAACGGTTAAGGACTGGACATTATACATCCGCGATGATGGCTCGAGTGATAAGACAAGAGATATTATTAACGCATACGCCCAAGCCGATTCACGGATTGTCTTTATCAATCCCGAACATCAAAACAATTTGGGAGTGATTCGAAATTTCTACACGCTTTTAAAACATAGCGAAGCAGATTATTATTTCTTTTCTGATCAGGATGATATTTGGTTAGAAAACAAGCTTGAGGTGACATTAGCAAAAGCCAAAGCGTATCCGTCTGATAAGCCTTTGTTGGTTTATACGGATTTGAAAATTGTCAATCAGGAATTGACCGTGCTGCACGAGAGCATGATTAAGACGCAGTCTGACCATGCTAATACCGAACTTGTTCAAGAATTGACTGAAAATACGGTTACTGGCGGAACCATGATGATCAATCACGCTCTTGCCCAGTATTGGAATGAGGCAGATCATCTGTTGATGCATGATTGGTATTTAGCACTTGTGGCTAGTGCAATGGGGTTGCTTATTTATATTGATACCCCGACTGAATTGTATCGCCAACACGATCACAATGTGCTTGGAGCCCGCACATGGACCAAGCGCATGAGGAACTGGTTAAGACCTCATAAGCTTGTGGCGAAGTATTGGTGGCTGATTGATTCGAGCCAAGAGCAGGCAAAGTTATTGTTACATTTACCTTTGTCGCCTGAAAATAGGCAATTGGTCAATGCTTTCACAACGCTTTTAGAACAGTCTTTATTTCAGCGCATAGCCATCTTAAGAAAATATAATTTACGAAAAAATAGAACGTTTCATACTCTTGTGTTTAGAACATTAATCATTACCAAATTTGGTTATAGGAGAAAACGATGACATTTTTTAGCAAAAAAAACAGAATATTACTAAATGAAATGGTCAAAACGGATTTTAAACTGCGTTATCAGGGGAGTTTGATTGGTCATTTGTGGTCAATTTTGAAACCTTTGATGCTGTTTACCATCATGTATTTGGTCTTTATCCGCTTTTTACGTCTAGATGATGGGACACCGCACTATGCCATTGGTGTCTTGCTTGGGATGGTGACGTGGTCATTTTTCCAAGAAGCAACTAGTATGGGAATGGTTTCCATTGTTAGTCGAGGCGACTTGCTACGGAAACTGAACTTTTCAAAGGAAATTATTGTTATTTCATCTGTTGTTGGGGCTGCTATCAACTACGGTATTAACTTGCTAGTTGTGTTTGTCTTTGCCTTGATTAATGGGGTGCAACCAGACTGGAAATTCTTGGTGATCATTCCCTTATTTATTGAATTAGCCTTACTTTCAGCAGGGATAGCCTTTATTTTATCAACCTTATTTGTTAAATACCGCGACTTGGGTCCTATTTGGGAAGTTGTCATGCAAGCTGGTATGTATGCAACCCCTGTTATCTATTCTTTAACATTTATTATTCAAAAAAATCAAGTGACTATTGCTAAGTTAATGATGCTTAATCCGTTAGCTCAGATTATCCAAGATTTGCGTCATTACATTGTTTACTCAGGAAGCATGCGTGGTTGGGACTTGTATAACCACCATATTTGGGCACTTATCCCATACTTATTGCCGATTGTTATTTTTGCGATTGGGTATGCTATTTTCCATAGAAATGCTAAGAAATTTGCGGAGATTTTATAATGTCAGAGAAAGAAATTGCAGTAAAAGTTGATCATGTTAGTAAAGATTTTAGATTACCAACAGAAGCAACTCAAAGTTTACGTACAGCGTTAGTTAATCGTTTCAGAGGAATTAAAGGTTACCGTGAACAACATGTTTTGAAAGACATTTCATTTGATGTTTATAAAGGTGATTTCTTTGGGATTGTTGGTCGAAATGGTTCAGGAAAATCAACGCTTTTGAAAATCATTTCTCAAATTTACGTTCCTGAAAAAGGGACTGTTACCGTAGATGGTAAAATGGTGTCTTTCATTGAATTGGGTGTTGGTTTTAACCCTGAATTAACAGGATGTGAAAACGTGTATATGAACGGTGCGATGCTTGGTTTTACAACTGAAGAAATTGATGCCATGTATGGCGACATCGTTGAATTTGCAGAACTTGAAGATTTTATGAACCAAAAGCTCAAAAATTATTCAAGTGGTATGCAGGTGCGTCTAGCCTTTTCTGTTGCGATTAAAGCGCAAGGAGATGTCCTAATCCTTGACGAAGTGCTTGCGGTTGGTGACGAAGCCTTCCAACGAAAATGTAACGATTACTTCATGGAGCGTAAAGCCTCAGGTAAAACAACCATTTTGGTAACGCATGACATGGGAGCCGTTAAAAAATACTGTAACCGAGCTGTTTTGATTGAAGATGGTTTGGTGAAAGCGTATGGTGATCCAGAAGATGTTGCCAACCAATACAGTTTTGATAATGCCGTGTCATCAGCACCACAAGAAGTGATGACAGAAGAAGATGACGAAACTGAAAAAGAAGAAAAAAAAGTTGAACCTTACGTGGACAATTTAACCGTTGAATTGTTGACACCAAATAAAATCAGGCCAACAGATAAGATTGAATTTGAGATTTCTTATGATGTTTTGAAAGATGTTGAAACGCATATTGTCTTTTCTTTGACGGACATTGATCGCAGAATTTGGATGTACAATGACAATGCCACAAACATTCCGACAACAGGAACAGGGCATAAGTCCTATCGTTACACTTGCTCTTTAGGTCAGGTCAACAACATGAAACTGCGCCTAGAAGTAACGATTCTTGGTAAGTCAAAAGAAATGTATGCCTTTGCCAATTCAGAAAACTCACCTCTTATTGTGGTTAACCGAGATGATATTCCGTTAGATGATTTATCTGCCTTGGATTCAGCAACAGGAATCATTCAACGAAACGGAAAATGGGATATTTTATCAGAATAACAGATCGTATTTTTAGAAAGGATGGGATGATCGATGTCTTTTGACAAAAATCCAACAGTTTCGATTGTTTGTACGGTTTATAATAAGGAAAAATGGATTGGGCAGGCTATCGACAGTTTCTTAAGCCAAAAAGATGTCGATTTTGAAATCCTTCTGATCGATGATGCTTCAACAGATGCGTCACGCGACATTATCCAAAAATACGCTGAGCAGTATCCTGATATAATCCGTACCTTATATAATGACCACAATCTAGGGATTGCTGAAACTTGGCATAGAGCTTGCCTTGCTACAAAAGGTGACTACATTGCCCGTTGTGATGGGGATGATTACTGGATTGACGAGTGTAAATTAGCCAAACAGCTAGCTTTCTTAGAAAAGAATCCTGAATCCAAGTGGTGTGGGACAGATATTGATTTTGTCGATGTGGATGGTAAAACCGTCGAACATAACGTTTTTACGCGACAGATTGTTGATTTATCAGATTCTTATGAAAAAATGATTGCCACGCGTGGTTTCACCGCACCATCTACTTGGTTAATTCAGCGCGATGTGATACTTTTGGTCAATGATATGCTAAAAGATGACATGAGAACGGCTGATGATACCTTTAACTTGCAGTTGGACCTCTTCAATCATACGCAATTTTGCTTTTTGCCAGAAGTAACAGTGGCTTATCGTGTCAATCAGGGATCGGATTCACGACCAAATAGTAAAGAAAAATTAGATAAGCGTTTTGATTCTTTATTGAGAACCCAGTTGGCTTATTTGGATAAATACCCCAACACGAATTATAAAAAAGTGCTTCGTATCTTATTAGAGCGTCATAATAATTTTGAAAAAGAGTTATCTCAGAGAGATTTCCTACACTCTAATGTCAACTCGCAAAAGGTTACGATTTATTATAGCAATCAAGAAAATGTGTTCACGCAAGAGCAGACCTTGGAATTTCAACTTCAGTATCAGGATACTATATCTTTTGAGGTACCTGAAGAAACAGTTGCCTTACGGGTGGATTTATCGGAACTGCCTAGTTTCTATCAATACGTAACCCTTGTAGCAAAAGATTATCGCACAGAAGTTTTGCCTTCTTCGACAAATGGAACGGCCCTCAAACAGTCTATAATGTTTGAACACCCAGACCCGCAAATTTGTTATGATATTTCAATACTAGACAGCACTGCCTTTGAATTATCGTACAAAATGTTTAATGTTGACCATATTAACCAAAACGATTACATTGCTAATGTGTTGACTCAGGAAATGCTAAAACTCGAAAAGCAAGTCCAGACGCTGCAAGAGTACAAGTTTAAGTTTAGACAGGCTAACGATAAAAAACGGTATTATAAGCACGAATTAGAACGCATGGTCGTTGCCTATAATTCCGTTACACATTCACGCCGTTGGATCATTCCAACTGCGATCATTAACTTTTTTAGGAGAAAAAGATGAAACGTTTATTATTGTACGTTCATTTTAACAAGTATAATCGTATCAGTTCACACGTCTATTATCAATTAACCAAAATGCGTCCGCTTTTTTCTAAAGTGGTCTTCATTTCAAATAGTTTAGTGACAGAGCAAGACCAGCAAAAATTGTCAGATTTACGTTTGATGGATAGCTTTATCCAGCGTGAAAATAAAGGTTTTGACTTTGCTGCTTGGCGTGATGGAATGGCTAAGGTCGGTTTTGATGAATTAGATACCTATGATTCTATCACTATTATGAATGATACCTGCTTTGGACCACTTTGGGATATCAAGGATTACTATTTGAAGTTTGAAGCTGATGAAACGGTTGACTTTTGGGGCTTGACCAATAATCGTGAAACGCCAAAATCTCGCTACACACAAGGTTTTCGTGAGCATATTCAAAGTTATTTCATTACCTTTAAAAAGCCTGTCATTCTTTCGCATACCTTTAGAGAATTCTGGGAAAATGTCAAAGAATACACAGATGTCCAAATGGTTATTGATGAATACGAAACGCAAGTAACAACCAAATTTGTTGACGCAGGCTTCCGCTATGGTGTGGTGTTCAATACAGTTAATGAAGACGCAAGCCATATGCTTCACGCTGATTTTTCATTCTATCATCCGACAGCCATTTTGGACCACAAGGTGCCATTTATCAAAGTCAAAGCCATTGATAACAATCAGCACATCGCTCCCTATCTTTTAGACGATATTGCTAGAAAATCAGACTATCCCGTTGATTTGATTGTATCGCATATGTCTGAAATCAATTATCCAGACTTTAAGTATCTTTTAGCTCGCAAATACCTCAAAGAAGCGCCAGCCGTTTCCTTGGATGACAAAAAAATAGCTGTGCATCTTCACGTTTTCTATGTGGATTTGTTGGAAGATTTCTTGAAAGCCTTTGAGCATTTCCATTTTCAGTATGACTTATTGATAACAACAGATATTGATGCTAAAAAGGCTGAAATCGAAGAGATTCTCACCCAAAATGGCAAGACAGCTCAGATTTTTGTAACAGGAAATATTGGCCGTGACGTTTTACCAATGCTAAAATTAAAAGACCATTTGTCACACTATGATTATGTTGGGCATTTCCACACGAAAAAATCAAAAGAAGCAGACTTTTGGGCAGGCGAATCTTGGCGACATGAGTTGATTGATATGTTAATCAAACCTGCGGATAATATCTTGGCTAATTTTGCCAATGCTAAATTAGGCTTGGTCATTGCTGATATTCCAACCTTCTTTAGATATAATAAGATTGTTGACGCGTGGAACGAACATTTGATTGCTCCTGAAATGAATGATTTATGGCAAAAAATGGGCATGACTAAACCGATTGATTTTAATAGTTTTCACACCTTTGTCATGAGTTATGGGACTTTTGTGTGGTTTAAATATGATGCTTTAAAACCGCTGTTTGACCTAGGTCTAACAGACGAAGATGTGCCAGAAGAGCCATTGCCACAAAACTCTATTTTACACGCGATTGAACGTTTATTGGTTTACATTGCATGGAATGAACACTATGATTTCAGGATTGTTCAAAATCCAATTGCTATCACGCCATTTGTCGATAACAAATTATACAACGAACGTGGCGACAGTGCCCCACATACCTTTATTGACTTTAATCACCTAGGTGGCATAAGAGGAGCATTGAAATACATTGTCATTGGTCCAGCAAGAGCCATCAAATACATCTTTAACAGAACATTAGAAAAAGCAAGGACATGAACGAAAGGATAAAGAAGACTTTTCTAGAGATAAATTGGCTAAGTGTTTTACACTATATTGTTTTATTTATCTTTTTATTTTATACTAATTTAGCACTGGTTAATGCGTCATTATTAAAAAATAGTGGTTAGCGTTTAACAGAATCGTTTGTAACGCTTAATGTTTTTAATATTGTGGCTTACACCGTATCTGTTTTAGGACTTGCCGTTTATTTATCGAATGGTATAAGGAGAAGCTTTTTAATCAACCTTGTTAAGGGGTATCTTGTTTATTTAGTGGTTTCTTATTTCTTAGTTGTCACGAGAAACCTAAACAATGACCAGTTTATTTGGTGGAAGCTTTTCAGCAATGGCTTTTTCCAAATATCCTTTTTGCCGACACTGGTTCCTGTTCTTGGAATAGCTGCTTTAATTGCTCGAACGTCGGATAGGCTTCATTTAAGTAACCGAATAGAGGCTTATTTGGATAGTTTTGATGGTTCCAAAGTCATTTTGACAGGTTTGATTGCCTCTTTTGCTTTAAATGGGCCGCTATTTTTAGATATGTTATCAGAAAAAGTAGCTGATTTCATTGAAAACAAAGACTACGTTGCCTATTGCTTAACGGTTTCAGGTTGCGTTATAACAACCTTAGTCTTATGTGGTCTAGTAGTTGCGATTCTTTTTAAGGCTTATAAGGCTATTCGGAAAAAGACAATTAATTACTCTGTGGCCCTTGGTTTTAGCCTTCTATTAGCTGTGATTTTTAACTATTTATTCCAGTATGGTATAAAAAGTTATGGTGAAGTGCTAGGACATTATATTTTTCCGTCTGCCACCCTCTTTCAAATCGGTGCATTGACCTTATTTAATGTCTTGCTTTATGTGAGTATTAACCATTTCTTACGCACAACAACTCTAATTGTTGCCTTAGGAAGTGTTATTACGATTGTCAATAGCATCAAATTTAGCATGCGCAATGAACCGCTGTTGTTTAGTGACTGGGTTTGGATAAAGGATATTAGGCTTGTTGTTTCTTATATTGACATTAAAGTTATTCTTTATTTTCTACTTGCTGTGGCTGCTGTAGCTGTTTTCTTCTATTTCTTTAAGAACCGTTTACTGCAGGGGCGCATTATGACAAGTTGGCGTTTAAGAGTGGCTAATGTCGTTGCCATTTTAGCGGTTTTCCTTTTTACCTTGGGAGTCTTTTTCCACCAAGAAGATGGCGATATCGCTGACAATATTCCTGTCTTATCGCGATTAAATAATTATGAAAATATCGAGTGGATGGGACAAGGAACGGTTGCGCGTGAACGTTCATTAACATTTGTTTGGCTGAAACAGGTTACTTCAAAAACAATGGAAAAACCAAAGGATTACAGTCAAGAAACGATGGAAAAAATTGCTCAAAAATACACAGAGCAAGCACAACTCATCAATGCGTCGCGCACAAACAACATTGCGGACCAAACGGTTATTTATGTCCTAAGTGAAAGTTTTGCGGATCCATCTCGCATTACCAGTGTCAATTTAACCACGGATCCTATTCCTGTTATCCGTTCGGTTAAAGACTCTACAACCAGTGGTTTAATGAAATCTGATGCCTACGGTGGTGGAACAGCTAATATGGAATTTGAAACGTTGACAGGTTTGCCGATGTATAACCTCTCAAGTTCTGTTTCGACTTTATACACAGACGTTGTGCCTAAGATGAAATACATTCCATCTATTAGTGATTTTTACGCTCCTGATGATAGATACGTCATTCATTTAGGAGATGCCTTGACCTATTCGCGTAACGACGTGTATCGGAAACTTGGTTTTGATACCTTTATTGCAGCGAAAAATGGGACTGAAGATGCCACACATTTAGAGCAATATGGTGTTTATCCAAGTGATGCCTCAACTTATCAAACTGTGCTAGATAACATTGATACCAATAAAAATCAATTCTTCTCAGTTATTACTTACCAAAACCATTCCCCATGGAATTTGGACAAAGAATCAGATGTTGGCGGTTCAGGAGATGGTTTTTCTCCTAACGAAAATTATTACATGAATAATTACGCCAAGTTATTGTATCAAACAGATTTAGCAACTCAAGAGTGGTTACAAGAGTTATCACAAATGGACAAGAAAATTACGGTTGTCTTTTATGGCGATCATTTGCCTGGCTTTTATCCTCAAAGTGCTTTTGCTGATAATCCAGCTGGCCAATATCAAACCGATTATTTTATTTGGAGCAATTATCCGACAGAAGTGCTGTCATATCCTCTAGTCAATTCCAGTGATTTTCCAGCAGAATTGTTAGCGGTAACCAATTCTAAAGTATCGCCTTATTATGCCTTGCTTACAGATGTTTTAAATAACGCCAGTGTTGACAAGGACCAATTAACAGACGAACAAAAAGAAATGGCTAACGATTTAAAACTAGTTGAGTATGATTTGGTTTCAGGAAAAGGGTATTTGAAAAAACACGACAATTTTTTTAAAGTGAGTTATTAAAAATGAAAAAGAAAAACATAATTTTACCACTCTACTATACTTTTGTTAGTCTTCTATTTACACTAGAGTCTATCATTTATATTAACGATGCTGGTGACCAAATCGATTTTGCTCGTATGGCACAAAAATTTGGCTTCTTTGAATTTGCTATTCATCGTTACCAAACGTGGTCTAGCCGTCTGCTTATTGAGTCGGTTACCATGTTTATGTCTAGCCACTATCTGATTTTTGATATCACCATGTTGGTGTCGTTAGCGGTATTCTTTTACTGTTTCAATGGTATCTTTTTGAATAAGCAGAAGTATTGGTTATTGCAGTTTGTAACCCCAATTTTGTTCTTGATTGCCTTTCCTAGTATCTTTTTCACTGGAGCAGGCCTCATTGCAACAGTCACAAACTACCTCTTCCCAATGATTGCTTTTATCATTGCTTGGTATTGCTTGCTACAAAAGAAACAAAGCTATACCATCATTGCCTTGCCATTTTTGCTTTTTGCTTGTATGCAAGAACAATTTACGGTTTATAGCTTTATTTTATTCCTTTACTTCTGCATCAGTGCCTATATTAAAGACCGAAAAGTGGATATGACTTATCTGCTGGCAACGGCCATCTCTTTCTTGGGTATTCTTTCAGGTTTATTGGCACCTGGTTCTGATAACCGTGTCGCCATTGAATCAGAAATGTGGTACCCTGGATTTGAAAAACTATCTTTGCTTATTAAAATCTTAAAAGGTTATCTGGAAACCAATCGCGTGCTCTTGGTAACCTCTGAATTAAGCATTGTCTTCATTTTTCTAGGCATTCTTGTCATTGCAACAATTGTTAAAAAGCAATATTTCTCTGCCTTTCTTTCAGGAGCAGTCATCTACACTGTTGTTGCTCACAAACTTGCCTTAGGAAGCCTCTTGACAGCTGTTCAAAGGGTTATTGATGACCAAAATAAGAGAGGGGATGTCACTTATTTTAGCATCAAGGAAAATCTCTATCCTTTGATTGTTTATACTTTGATTTTATGCGTACTTGCTGCAGTTGTCTTTTTCATTTTTAGAAATAGAGCTGAGGGCTTGTCTGCAGTTATCGTTTTAATTGCTGGCTATGCTTCTCGAATGGCGATGTCATTATCACCAACAATCTATGCTTCAGGAATTCGAACTTATACACCACTTATCTTATCTTTATTGATTGTCGTTGTGATGATTGCAAAAGAGTTGGATAGTGATTTTCAAAAACGAGCTTTTGTTGGTAATGATACCCGTAACATTGAAAAAAGTTAATTAACGATTTTGGGGTCCTAGACCCCTTTTGTATAAGGAGAAATCTTTTGAAATTTCTTGCGTTTTTAGGGCAAAAAGCAGTTCTGATATGGTCATTCTTGCTATTTCTTCTTTTAGGCCTATCGAGTCTTTTTGTCAGAACCAATATGCCAATGGATGGGTCAGAATTGGCCAATATGCAAGCAAACGGACCAATTTTTTTCGTGAGTTTAGTGCTTTTTATTGGCTTACTCTATCTTTGCTTGCGTTCGTTGGCATTTGTTAAAGAATCTTATTTATTCTTATTTGGGACGCTTTTTTATCTTGCTTTAGGAGCTTATGTGATTCTTCACCAAAATGATGTGCTTCGTCACGATGCTTTGGCAGTCCTAGAAGCTGCTAAGGCGCTTAATCGTGGGGATTACAGTATCTTGACAGAAGTATCAGGTTACCTTCATAAGTACCCTCACCAACTTGGTTTAGTTAGTTTTGAACGCCTCATTTTAACCCTATTTGGTGAAAGCAATGTTAAAGTATTCTTTATCATCAACTTAGTGATGGCGATAGCTGATAATTTCTTTCTTTGGAAAATCACACAAAATCTCTTTAAAAAAGATAATATTTCAAAAATCGTTCTATTATTGTCCTTTGTTTTTTTACCCCATTTATTTAACATCTTGTTTGTTTATGGGCTAACTTACGGCTTGTTCTTTGCCTTGATCGGTTTGTATTTCCTACAATTATATTTTGATAAGAAATCATGGTCTAACTTGTTACTAAGTACTGTTTTCTTATCCTTATCAGATATTATTAGAAATAACTACATCATTCTCATCATAACCGTTCTCATTGTTTTAATGTTAGATTTTCTCTATCACAAAACAAAGAAAAACCTAGCTTTTATGGTGATTCTTTTGGCTTCGATCATTGCAGGAAACCGTGCGATCTCAAGCTACTACCAGCAGGTTGCCCGAGTAGATCATTTAGATGGGGAACCCAAGGTTGCTTGGATAGCTATGGGATTGAATGACACTCCAATATACAATCGTGTAGCGGGTTGGTATGATGCTTATGTTGAAACAGTGTACAATGAACATCAAGGTGATGCTGAAGCGATTGAAGAAGCTAGCGAAAGACAGATTGTATCTCGTGTCACTTATATGGTGAAGCATCCAGACTACGCTTGGAATTTCTTTAAAAATAAATTTCTATCGACATGGACAGATAGCTTATTTGAATCCATTTGGTCTGGTCCTGTTACAAAGATGCCTGTTGAGGGACAAAAAATCACAGGTCGCTTAATGACCAGTATTTATCAAGGAAAATTAGCCTATCAGATCATTTATTATTTCTCTGCCTTATTATTGGTGGTGATATATGTGAGTGTTCTTCCAAGTATTTGGACGCAATACCGTCACAAAGATGGCATGACAGTCTTTCTTTTGATTCCGTTGATTTACTTAACAGGTGGTTTCATCTTCCATTTGATTTGGGAAACTAAGAGTCAATACGTCTATCCATATGTTTATCTATTATTGCCATTATCAGCATTAGGACTGGATTATATGATGACTTTGGTAATAAAAAAAGAAGACATGATGATTAAAATGACGAAATAATCCTTCGTCATTTTTTTTTGTAAAGACTTTATGATATACTAGAATCGGTATGTAAACTAGCTGGTGAAAGGCTTAGGAGTAAAATGAAAAAATTATCTATTGTCGTTCCTTGTTACAATGAACAAGAAACTATTTATCCATTTTTAGAAGCAACTCAAAAGGTTGAGCAGCAGATGAAGGATCAGCTTATTTTTGATTACATTTTTGTTAATGACGGATCAAAAGATGATACCTTGACTATTTTACGAGATGTTGCTAAGCGTTTTGACAATGTACATTATTTGTCATTTTCACGTAATTTTGGGAAAGAAGCAGGACTATTGGCAGGTCTTGAGGCTGCTGATGGGGACCTTGTTACTGTGATGGACGCTGATTTGCAAGATCCGCCAGAACTATTGATCGATATGTATCAAAAGATTTTGGAAGGTTATGATGTCGTTGGGACACGTCGTGCTGACCGTAAGGGCGAACCTGTTATTCGTTCATTCTTTTCTAAGATGTTTTATAAAATCATAAATGCAGTATCAGATACTGAAATGGTTGACGGTGCGCGTGATTTTCGCTTGATGACAAGACAAGTTGTCGATAGCATTTTAGATTTAGGAGAAGTCAATCGCTTTTCTAAAGGGATTTTCTCATGGGTTGGTTACAATGTGACTTACATTGCTTATGAAAATCGTGAGCGTGTGGCTGGTGAGACATCTTGGAACTTCTGGAGTTTGTTGAAGTACTCGATGGAAGGTTTTATCAACTTCTCTGAAGCACCACTTAATATGTCTCTTTGGGCAGGTGCGGCTTCATTTTTAGCTTCTATATTAGGCGTTATCTTCATTATCGTGCGTAAATTGACGGTTGGAGGCAGTGTAGATGGCTGGGCAAGCCTGGTGTGCATCATCTTGTTCATCGGTGGAATCCAGCTGTTATCACTTGGTATTATTGGAAAATACATTTCCAAAATTTTCCTTGAAACCAAAAAACGTCCCGTTTATATCGTGAAAGAAAAAGGATAACAACAGACAAGCTATTTTCCGAATTAGTATAGTGTAACCACTATACCAAAAGGAGAATAGCTTTTTTGAATAAACTAAAAACGGCATTGTTATCAACTGCTGTGTTGTCAACGGCTTACTTGTCGCCGTCTGTCCTGGCTAGTCAGCTAGATGAAGCAACGGTTTCCAAAACGGATTTTAATTCAGTGAGTAAAACATTTGACATCACTGCACAGCAATCCACTAACGGTAAAGGTATTAAGCAGATAGATGTCGCTATCTGGTCAGAAGAAAATGGTCAGGACGACTTAAAATGGTATTCCGTGAACGCGATCACCGAAGATCAAGCCAGTGTTCAATTTCATTTAGCCAATCATGGCAATCGCGCTGGAAATTATGTGACGCACGTTTATACCACTTACCTTGATGGAAGTCGTTCAGGACTTGTTTTAGATAATACTAAGATCACTCCTAGTGCGCCTCAAGTTTCGGTCAAAAATGGGGTCATTCAGCTGACGACAGAAATTTATGCCCCGTCAAATGGCCAAGTGAAATATGCCATTTGGTCTGAGGAGAATGATCAAGATGATTTAAGATGGTATGAAGATAGTGGTAAAGGAATTACGCAAGCAGATTTGAAAAATCATAGCGGATATGGAAGATATTTTGTTCATACTTATTTATCTCAAGGTGGGAAAATGATTGGAATTAATGGTCAAGACATTGTCATTAATAAACAAGAAGTTTCGTATCAGATTAATAAAGTTAACGATACAACTTACGATGTATTAGTAACTAATGTACCAGAATACATTACTTCTATCGCTGTACCTACTTGGTCTAACGCAAATGGTCAAGATGATATAAAATGGTACACTACTACTAAAGTAGATAATGGGACATATAAGGCGCAAATCAATTTAGCAAATCATGGTTATACATCAGGAGACTATAGTGTCCATATCTATGGTCAAAATGCGATTACTAATAACTTTGAGGGATTGAAAGGAACTTCAGGTTTTAGAGCAGACAATGTTCCAAATCAGAATGCTACCCCAACCCCTCGTATCACGACTTACATCAATGAAACGAATACTTACCCTGTTGGTCAGTGTACTTGGGCGGTGAAATCATTAGCGCCATGGATTCCGAATTGGCTTGGAAATGCTGGGGGCTGGGCCAACAATGCAAGAGCAAAGGGATTTAGGACTGGCTCAACGCCACGTGTGGGGTCGATTGCAGTTTGGCCAAATGATGGTGGCGGTTATGGTCACGTAGCTTATGTGACAGATGTAGCAAGTAATACACGTATTCAAGTTAAAGAATCTAATTACGCTGGAAAGCAATACATTGCTAATTTCCGAGGCTGGTTTAATCCACAAGCTTCTTCTTGGGGTGGTAATGTATCTTTATATTTACCCAGATTGAGAACATCATGAAAATAATCTTATATTTTTATGAAAAAATTGGGTTTGTTTTTATCATCTGTCTTGATATAATAAGCAGGAAATGATTAATTAAGTGATTAGGGAGAAGTTTATGAAGACAAAAGGTCATGGAACGATCAAAAAATCAAAAGCTTATGGAGCTATCGGAACTCTTTTATTGTCAGGTGTTTTGGTGGCAGCTATGGGAACAACAGCTGTGCAAGCTGACGAAACGGTAGAAAACTCTTCTGCCACAGAAACTCTTGCTAGCACACCACAAGTCGCAACAGAATCTACTGCTGCCACTGCCACAGATTCAGAAGTCAGTGTTGGGGACACAAAAACTTCTGAAACAGAAGCAAACAAGACGGTTATTTCTGACTCAGCAGAAAGCACAACTCCGGTTGAAGTAGAAAAGACTACAGAAACATCTTCAACAACGGAAAATACAGATGCTGAAGTTGTCAAACCAGCTGAATCTACTGTGCCAGAAAAGACAGAAACAGAAGCTGCTAGTGCGACAAGTGTGCCAGAAAAGACAGAAACAGAAGTTGCTGGTGTAACAACTGAGGCAACAAACGTAGTAGAAGAGAATGAAAACAATTCTACCGAGTCAACAGAAGCAGAAGAAGATTCTACAGAGCCTGCAAAAGAAATGGCAAGCACAGAGGCAACTTCTGAAGAAAGTTCTGCTGAATAGTTGGTTGCATCAGAAACAGAAGTCAAAGTTATTTCTGAAGATGCTGAAGCTGCTGACCAATCAAAACATGGAGCCACAGGAGGCGGAACTGGAGTAACGGATAGAGTGACCGACGTTTATCTAGGTAGCAACGGTTTCAACATCCAATACAACCAACCAATCGCTGATGGGGCTAAAATCATGTTTGCGGTTTGGTCAGA
>NZ_JBHRZX010000003.1:0-1167 GCF_042649785.1 Streptococcus alactolyticus
GCTTTTATCGAAAATTGGATTAACAATTACCCTAAAAAATGCTTGGACTACAAGTCGCCGAGTGAATTTCTTATGGGTGGCTAATTTCAACTTGAAATTTGGGGAATCTTTTTTTAACCAAATTTCACTTTGATTTTACTTTTTAGGGGTGAAAATATAGTATAATAGTTACTATGAGAAATTTGAGAATTAGAAAAAGTCGTGTCGTTTTGTGGGGAGTACTGCTGGTTTTTGCGGCTAGTGTTGGAGCGAGTTTTTATTTCTTCCACGTAGCGCAAATTCGTGAAGAAAAGTCTTTTATCAACAACAATGGGCGTTCAAAAGACAATCCCTTGTATCAATATGAGCAAGAATTTGACCAATTGCCAAAAGAAACGCTTTGGATGACCAATCAAGGGCTCAAGCAAGATGCTTGGTATTTACCTGCTAAAACACAAACGGATAAGACAGTTATCGTTGTGCATGGGTTTACCAATGATAAAGAGGATATGAAGCCTTATGCGTGGATGTTTCATGAGTTGGGCTACAACGTTCTGATGCCTGATAATATGTCACATGGGGACAGTGAGGGGCGTATTATTGGTTATGGTTGGAATGACCGCCTAAACGTCATCAAGTGGGCTGATTTACTGGTAGAGAAAAACCCCAATTCTCAGATTACCTTGTTTGGTGTGTCAATGGGAGCAGCGACTGTGATGATGGCTTCTGGAGAAGAAAGCTTGCCAAAACAAGTCGTTGGTATTATTGAAGATTGCGGCTACAGCAGCGTTTGGGATGAATTGAAATACCAAGCTAAAGAAATGTACAATTTACCGGCATTTCCGATTTTGTATGAGGTTTCTGCCTTGTCGAAATTGCGAGCTGGATTCTCTTATGGTGAAGCAAGTAGTGTTAACCAGCTGAAGAAAAACACATTGCCTGTTTTGTTCATCCATGGTAGTCAAGATGATTTTGTTCCAACTAGCATGGTTTACAAAAATTATCAAGCCACTAAAGGACCAAAAGAATTGTATATTGTCAAAGGAGCTAAGCATGCCAACTCTTTTGAAACTGATCCGAAAGGCTACATGGAAAAAATAGGCCAAATTTCAAGTTCAAATTAGCCAGCCTGTAAAAACTCTTTAGGAGATTTATAATTGAATAGTTTCTTTGGATAGTTGTTAATCC
>NZ_JBHRZX010000004.1:0-74347 GCF_042649785.1 Streptococcus alactolyticus
TTTTCTATGCACGAAAAGGCTCCATAACTTCTGACTGGGTGTTATCCACTACAGAAATTATAGAGCCGAAAAAGCCATGTCAGGTTATGCTGATGTGGCTTTGTTTTTTATGTTCGTGGAATTTGTGATATAATACACAGACGTAAGGAGGATTTTGTATGTCTGGACATAACAAATGGAGCAAAATCAAAAACAAAAAAGGCGAAGCAGATGCTAAACGAGGGGCTGTTTTTAATAAATTGTCCCGTGAAATTTTTGTAGCAGCTAAAGCTGGTGGGGGCGATCCAGCCATGAATGCCAGCCTTCGCATGGTATTAGACAAGGCGCGTGCGGCGAATATGCCAAAAGATAACATCAATCGTGCCATTAAAAAGGCAACTGATGTTGGGGACACAACAAACTATGACGAGATTACTTATGAGGGCTATGGTCCTGGCGGTGTAGCGATTTTAGTACACACGTTAACAGACAACAAAAAACGTACGGATGCCAACCTACATACTATTTTTACCCGCAATGGAGGTAATATGGGCTCAACAGGTTCAGTGGCTTATATGTTTGACCGCAAGGGGTATTTGGTGATCGAACGTGAAGGCTTAGATCTCAGTGAAGATGATATGCTGGGAATGATTTTAGAAGCTGGGGCTGATGATCTGAAAACAACAAATGACGTGTTTGAAATTTTGACAGAACCCAAAGCTTTTCCTGAAGTGAAAGAAGCCTTGCAAGCTCAAAACCTTACCTTTGCCCACGCCCAATTGAGCATGATTCCGCAAAACTATGTCAGTCTTGATGAAGAACAAGCAGCTATCTTGGAAAAACTCGTTGATAAATTAGAAGACGATGACGATGTTCAAGACGTTTACACCAACATGGCAGAGGATTAAGACAATAGCATAATACTCACCCCACACAAAAACTCCCTACCCACCAAGCTTTGTGCTTGTGGATAAGGAGTTTTTTCTTGTTATTTCACGAACATGGCATCGCCAAAACTAAAGAAACGGTAGTGTTGGTCAATGGCGTGTTGATAGGCTTCAAGCACAAATTCACGTCCTGCAAAGGCAGATACGAGCATTACGAGGGTTGATTTTGGCAAGTGGAAGTTGGTTGAAAAGGCATCAACAACCTTAAAGTCATAACCAGGTTTGATGAAAATGTTGGTCCAACCGCTATCTGCTTTAATCTCACCGTTAAATTTGGAACCGATGGTTTCAAGGGTGCGGATAGAAGTTGTTCCGACGGCTACCACGCGACCGCCAGCAGCCTTGACGTCGCGCAAGGTTTGAGCGGCTTCTTCAGAAAGGGTGTAAAATTCAGAATGCATTTCGTGTTCGTCAATATTATCCACAGAAACAGGGCGGAAAGTTCCCAAACCAACGTGGAGCGTTAGGTAAACCAATTTGACGCCTTTGGCCTCAATTTTTTCCAACAAATCTTGCGTAAAATGCAGTCCAGCTGTTGGTGCAGCTGCAGAGCCATTTTCCTTAGCATAGACAGTTTGGTAGCGCTCAGGGTCATCTAGCTTTTCATGGATATAAGGTGGCAAGGGCATTTCACCAAGACTTTCGAGCACTTCAAGGAAAATCCCATCGTAGTCAAATTCTACAATGCGTCCGCCATGGTCCAACTCTTCCTTGACCGTAGCAGTCAAACGCCCATCACCAAAGGACACTTTAGCCCCCACGCGCAAGCGTTTGGCAGGTTTAGCCAGCACTTCCCACTGGTCGCCTTGTGTATTTTTCAAAAGCAATAATTCCACGTGACCGTGCGTGTCAGGTTTTTCACCGTACAAGCGAGCAGGCAAAACACGTGTGTTGTTCATCACGAGGGCATCGCCAGGGTTCAATTCGTCCAAAATGTGGTCAAAATGCGTGTCCACCATGTCATGGGTTTTACGGTCAATAACCAACAATTTAGAGCTATCACGTTTTTCAAGAGGGGTTTGTGCAATCAATTCCTCAGGCAAATCAAAATCAAAATCTTTGATGTTCATGTTATTATCCTTAATTCTTATAGTTTATCAATTCTACATTATAACACGCAAATGCCTTGCCGTCATCTCACACTTCTCTATACTAGCTATAAAAAAGAGAATATCTCTCTTTTATTGTAACCATTCTAAAAAAGTGCTATAATAAAAGCGAAGTTTATTTAGAATTATTATAAATATTTTTTATGGTAAGGGACTTGATGTAAGCAGTCATCGTACCATAAACACGGGGAAGGTGATGAAATTGGCTATTAAGAATTATGCGAAGTCGATTGTCTATGGTGGGATGGATGGGATTGTAACCACGTTTGCCGTAGTAGCTGGTGCTGTCGGGGGTAACTTAGGAGTTGAATCTATCTTGATTTTAGGTTTTTCTAATCTCTTGGCAGATGGTTTCTCTATGGCAGCTGGGGATTATTTGAGTTCGACAACAGAAGAGTCTAACATCAAAGATAAGTCTATCAAGAATGCCTTAGCGACCTTTGCTTCTTTCATCATTTTTGGATTGATTCCTTTATTATCTTACATTTTCATGGGAGTATCGACGGTCTTTAAAGCCCATACCTTCTTGTTGGCCTGCTTGTTTGTATCTTTTGCCCTCTTTTTGTTAGGTTTGGTTAAAGGCTTAATTACAGGTGAAAACAAGGCAAAAGAAATCTTCAGAACCTTGTTTATCGGTCTGGTGGCAGCGCTTTTTGCTTACTATGTCGGAGAAGTGCTTGGTCATATCGCAGGTACTATCTAGATTTTAAAAAGAAAATATCGAAGTTTGAGAGTTTGGCTCTCAGACTTTTTTTGTTTCAAAAATTTTCTTGACAAAGATTGGTATATACCATATAATAAAAATAGATAAACGGTCTATACCAAACAAGGAGGCGTTACAATGAAAATCATTCGTGTACAAAATCAAATAGAAGGCGGCCAAGTGGCATTCTCACTCTTAAAAGATGAAATGGCTAAAGGTGCTAAGACATTGGGCTTGGCAACAGGTAGCACGCCACTTGCTTTTTACGATGAGATCAGAAAGAGTGATCTTGATTTTTCAGACATGACCAGTGTCAATTTGGATGAGTATGTGGGCTTGGCAGCTGATAATGACCAAAGTTACCATTACTTCATGCAGGAAAATCTTTTCCGGGCCAAATCCTTTAAAGAAAGTTTCCTTCCAAACGGGTTGGCAAGTGATTTACAAGAAGAAACACGTCGTTATGATCAAGTGATTGCAGAACACCCTATCGATTTTCAAATTTTAGGGATTGGTCACAATGGGCATATTGGTTTTAATGAACCTGGAACGTCATTTGATGTGACAACACATGTTGTTAATTTGACAGAAGATACAATTAAAGCAAATAGCCGTTTCTTTGATAGCATTGACGATGTGCCAAAACAAGCCATTTCAATGGGAATTCAATCCATCATGCAATCTAAAATGATTGTCTTAATGGCTTATGGTCAAGGCAAAGCTGATGCTATTAAACAAATGATCGAAGGACCTGTGACAGAAGACTTACCAGCCAGCGTTCTTCAAAAACACCCTAACGTAGTGGTTATTGTGGACGAAGCTGCTGCCAGCGCATTGGATTAAGTTTATTTTTGGCAAGATCTTGCCTGAGTCATGGTACAATAGTCCTATGCGTTTAGATAAATTATTAGGACAGGCGGGCTTTGGCTCGCGAAATCAGGTGAAAAAATTGATCCGTAGCCGTCAGGTTTATGTGGACGGGCGTTTGGCTGAGTCGGATAATCTCAATGTCGAACCAAGTCTACAAGCCATTACGGTATCAGGTAAATCCGTGACCGCGTCATCTGAGAAGTATTTTCTCCTTCATAAGCCAACAGGAGTCGTTTCTGCGGTGTCGGATAAGGAACATCAGACGGTAATTGATTTGATAAAGCAAGGGGACCGCGTTTCTGGGCTTTATCCTGTTGGGCGTTTGGACCGCGACACAGAAGGCCTTCTCTTGATAACCAATAATGGTCCCTTGGGCTATCGCCTCCTGCACCCCAAGCATCATGTTACAAAGACTTATTATGTTGAAGTGAATGCCCTATTGGCGGAGGATGCTCCTGACTTTTTTGCAAATAGGGTAACTTTTGCGGACGGTACGGTTTGTAAGCCTGCTAGGCTTGAACTGATCATGACGAGTTCAGATAAAAGTTCGGCCTACATTACCATTTCCGAAGGTAAATTTCACCAAATTAAAAAGATGTTTTTGGCTTACGGTGTGAAGGTGATTTACCTGAAACGCCTAACTTTTGGCGATTTTCAATTAGGTGATTTGCCCAAGGGTCGCTACCGTGAATTGACAGTATCAGAAAAAGAAATCTTGAAAACCTATTTGGATTAGCCTCCAATGGTTTTCAGGATTTTTTCGAATAAAGCGGTAGGAGGTGTGTTTATGTTATCAGCACTCGATGAAAAGGGGCAATTGGTGTCGGTATTGGACGGCATTCCAGATAAACAAGCCTTTAGGTGCCCTGCCTGTTATGCTGCTTTGCATTTGAAAAATGGCATGGTTTTGCGCCCGCATTTTGCCCATGTGTCTTTGGAGCAATGCGACTTTTACCATGAAAATGAAAGTAGCGAACACCTGCAGTTGAAAGCAGCTCTCTACCGTGCTATTACGCGAACAGATGACGTCGTGGTAGAGCAAGTTCTACCAGAGTTACAACAAGTAGCAGATGTCATGGTTAATGGTCATTTGGCCTTGGAAGTGCAATGTTCTCGCTTGTCGCAGAAGCGTTTGTTTGATCGCACGCGGGCTTATCAAGAGCACGGTTTTCAAGTGCTTTGGCTCTTGGGTAAAAAGTTGTGGTTGGGTGAACGCTTGTCTTCTTTGCAGCGGCACTTTTTGTATTTTTCACAAAACATGGGGTTTCATTTGTGGGAGCTGGATGCCACACAGGAAGTTATTCGGTTGCACTATTTGATTTATGAAGATTGGCATGGCAAGTTGCATTATAAGACTAGGACATGTGCGTTTTCAGATGATGTGATGGCTTTTTTACGTTTGCCCTACCAAAGACAAGCCTTATCTTGTTACAGCGTCGAGCAAGACCCGCAGTTGCTGACCTATATTCAAAGGCAATTGCTGGCGCGTCAGAGCAAATGGCTGCAAAGGCAGGAACAGGCCTATTTGAAAGGAACTAATTTGTTGAGCCTGCCCTTGTCTGCTTATTACCCCCAGGTTCGCCCCTTAACAGCGAAAGAAGGTTTTTGCCAGATTAGGCAGGATTTATCCGTCTTTTATGAGCAATTTAGCCGTTATTACCAAAATCAGTCGGAAAAAGAACGTCAATGGCTTTATCCACCAGCCTATTATGATAAAATGGTAGGTAAAGAGCAAAAAGGAGAATAAGATGTCAGATAATCGTCGTCATATTGATGAAAAATACCAATGGGATTTGCGTACCGTGTTTGCGACTGATGAAGCTTGGGAGCGAGAATTGGCAGCTATCGCGTCAGACTTGGATGAAGCCAAAAAATGTAAGGGACACTTGGTTGAATCTAGCCAAAATTTGCTAAGCATCACGGAGCAATATTTGGACTTGTCGCGCCGTTTGGAGAAGGTTTATGTGTATGCGTCAATGAAAAATGACCAAGACACAACAGTTGCAAAATACCAAGAATACCAAGCTAAAGCCACAGCCCTTTATGCCAAATTTAGCGAAGTTTTTGCCTTTTATGAGCCTGAGTTGTTGCAGTTGTCGCAGGCAACTTTTGCGGATTTTGTGGCAGAAACGCCAGCCTTATCAGCTTACGCGCATTTCTTCGAGCAATTGTTTAAACGTCAACCACACGTCCTATCACAAGCTGAGGAGGAATTGTTGGCTGGCGCTCAAGAAATTTTTGGGGCTGCGGGTGAAACCTTTGGTATTTTGGATAATGCCGATATGGTTTTCCCTATCGTTTCAGATGATGAAGGCAATCAAGTGCAGTTGACCCACGGCAATTTTATCAGTTTGTTGGAGTCTAAAAATCGTGAAGTTCGCAAAGAAGCTTACCAAGCCATGTATGCAACCTACGAACAATTCCAGCACACTTACGCGAAAACCTTGCAGACCAATGTCAAAGTGCACAACTATGATGCACGCGTTCACCATTTCCAATCAGCTCGTGAGGCAGCTCTTGCGGCTAATGATATTCCAGAATCGGTATATGATACCTTGGTGGAAACGGTCAATGATTACTTGCCACTGTTACACCGTTATGTCGCCTTGCGCAAAAAAATCCTCAAATTAGATGATTTGAAAATGTATGACTTGCATACGCCTCTTTCTGAAATGGACATGAGTTTTACTTATGAGGAGGCTTTGAAGAAGGCTGAGGAGGTTTTGGCTGTTTTTGGTGAAGATTACGCTGCGCGTGTACACCGTGCCTTCACGGAACGTTGGATTGATGTGCATGTTAATAAAGGCAAATGCTCAGGGGCTTATTCAGGTGGGTCTTATGACACCAATGCCTTCATGCTTTTGAACTGGCAAGACACCTTGGACAATCTCTTTACCCTCGTTCACGAAACAGGGCACAGTTTACATTCGACTTTCACACGCGAAAACCAACCTTATGTTTATGGGGATTACAGCATTTTCTTGGCGGAAATTGCATCAACAACCAATGAAAATATCCTGACAGAAACCTTGTTAAAAGAAGTGACAGACGACAAGGCACGTTTTGCCATTTTGAATCATTATTTGGATGGTTTTAAGGGCACTATTTTCCGTCAAACGCAGTTCGCTGAATTTGAGGACAGCATTCATAAGGCAGATCAAGCAGGTGACGTCTTGACAAGTGACTACCTCAACCAACTCTATGCGGAATTAAACGAGAAATACTATGGCCTTAGCAAAGAGGACAATCCTGAAATCCAATACGAATGGGCACGGATTCCGCATTTTTACTACAATTACTACGTTTACCAATACGCAACAGGTTTTGCGGCAGCAAGCTATTTAGCAGATAAAGTTGTGCATGGCACTCAGGCAGACATTGACCGTTATCTTGACTATCTCAAGGAAGGTAGTTCTGATTATCCACTGAATGTGATTGCTAAAGCAGGTGTGGACATGACCAGTCGTGATTACCTTGATGCTGCCTTCAAGATTTTTGAAGAACGTTTGAATGAATTGGAAGCCTTGGTTGAAAAAGGGGCACATCTCTAAAAAGAGTTATGAGGTTGGCTTAGGCTAACCTCGTTTTGTGTTATAATAAAAGCAATTTGTGAAGAGATTGGGGAATGAACGTGACAGCATTGATTTGGGATTTTGACGGCACCTTGGTGGATTCTTACGAGGCAATTGGTGAAGCTTTGCAGGCGACTTATGCCCATTATGGCTTGGATTTTAATGAAGAATGGGTGATGGCATTTATCATCAAAGAATCCGTCAAGGCCCTGCTCTATCAAGTGGCCAAAGAGCACCATCTGGATTTTGCGGCCTTGTCAGCTTTTTTCAAAAAAGAGCAGGAGGCGCGTGACGATAAGATTAAATCTATACCACATTTGGTGGAGGTTTTGGCTGCTACTAAGGCAAAAGGAATCAACCATTTTGTCTATACGCATAAGGGCATTACGGTAAATGATGTCTTGGAACGTTTTGGGGTCCGTCAATACATCATCGAAGTGGTGACTTCTGCCAATGGCTTTGCTAGAAAACCTAGTCCAGAAGTCATTGATTATGTGATAGACAAGTACCATTTGGATAAGGCAAGAACTTATTATGTTGGCGACCGTCGTTTAGACGTTGAGGCTGCAGAAAACGCAGGTATTCCATCTCTTAACCTTGGGCAACCGTTTTCAGCCAATAACCAGCATATCGAGGATTTATCAGATATTATTCGTTTGTTTGAAGTATAAAAATCGAGGTAAATCTATTCACATCGGCCGCGTTTTGCTATATAATAACAGTTATGGTTAAATCATATTCAAAAACAGCAAATCACAATATGCGCCGTCCTGTGGTGAAAGAGGACGTTGTGCGTTATATGCGTAATCAACAAAAGCCAAATGAGGGCTATCTCGCAGAACTGGCCGATTTTGCACATCGCGAAAATATTCCTATTATTCAGCACGAAGTTGTGGCTTATTTCCGTTTTTTGATGCAGACCTTGCAGCCCAAAAATATTTTGGAAATCGGAACGGCTATCGGTTTTTCAACGCTTTTGATGGCTGAAAATGCGCCAGGCGCTAAGATTACGACATTGGACCGTAATCCTGAGATGATTGCCTTTGCTAAGGACAATTTTGCCAAATACGACACACGTCATCAAATCACCTTGGTTGAGGGCGATGCCGTAGATACCTTGTCAAGCATTGAGGGAGAATTTGACTTTGTCTTTATGGATTCTGCCAAGTCAAAATACATTGTCTTTTTACCAGAAGTTTTGGAACACTTGAAAGTCGGTGGGGTTGTTGTCTTTGATGATGTGTTCCAAGGCGGTGACATTGTCAAGCCAATTGAAGAGGTTCGCCGTGGACAACGTACTATTTACCGCGGCTTGCAGCGTTTGTTTGACGCGACATTGGACAATCCAGATTTGACGGCTACGCTTGTCCCACTGAGCGATGGCTTGTTGATGATTCGCAAAAATGCAGAAGATGTCACGCTATAGATTAAGCAAGATTTAAGATATTATGATATACTGATAGAGTTAACGACAAATTAAGGAGTTTAGTAATGGCTAATAATGAAAATTCAGGGTTCAAGAAAGTGATTCAAAGCACAGCTTTCAAAGGGATTTCAATTGCGGTAGCGTCAGCGTTAATCGGTGCTGGTCTTACTTACCTTGCAACAAATAATAACTCAGAAAATAAAGCATTGGTTACTATGAAAGGCGATACTATTACTGTATCTGATTTTTACAATGCTGCAAAAGATAGCTCGTCTTCAAAACAAACTATGTTGAACTTGATTTTGTCACGCGTGTTCGAAGAACAATACGGTGATAAAGTATCAAGTGAAGATGTGGATAAAGCTTACGACAAAACAGCAGAGTCATACGGTTCATCATTCTCCAGTGCATTGGCTAATGCTGGTTTGACTGCCGACACTTACAAACAACAAATCCGCACATCAATGCTTGTGGAATATGCTGTTAAACAAGCGGCTAAGAAAGAATTGACTACTAAAAACTACGAAGAAGCTTACAAAGACTACCAACCAGACACAACAGCTGTTGTGATTGCTTTGGATGATGAAGAAAAAGCTAATTCTGTTCATGACCAAGCAACAGCTGACGGTGCTGATTTTGATACTATCGCAAAAGATAACACAACTGCGAAGAAAACAGAATACACATTCAATTCAGCAAGCACTGATTTGCCAGAAAGCGTTATGGAAGCTGCCTTTAACCAAGACGAAGGTTCTGTTTCTGATGTAATTAAAGTTATGGATACCTCAACTTATTCATACAAATACTACATCGTTAAAACAACTAAGAAAACAGAAAAGGATTCAAACTGGAAGACTTATAAGAAAGAGTTGAAGAAAATCATTATGGCACAATACCAAAATGATACAAACTTCCAAAACCAAGTGATTGCAGATACACTTGAAAAAGCTAACGTTAAGATTAAAGACAACAGCTTTGCAAGCATCTTATCACAATATGCTACAAGCTCATCATCAAGCTCTTCTAAATCATCAAGCTCATCAGACAGTTCTTCAGAGTCTAGCTCATCTGAATCTGAATCAAGTTCATCTGAAGCAACATCAGCAAGCGAAGAAGCGTCAACAACTGAGTCAAGCTCTAATGAGTAACAAACTTGACCAGACGTTAAAATTACAGTACAATTAAGGGGATTGAGAATCGTTTTATCTTTCGGATACAGAAAAGTGGTGGCTGCTGCGAACCATGGAAGAGGGTAAATCGTGCTACTCGATTGCCGTTAGGTTATCAAGTCTGAATTGTCTTGAGATAGCCTACTAAACAATTAAAAACGTAAATGAAGAATGACAAGTTCATTGAATAGAGGTGGTACCGCGGCTAGTGTCGCCCTCTGGATATGGCTTGTCGTTTTTTTGTGAGCATGTGCAAACGTCACATGCCATCAAATAGAGATAAAGGATACACGTAATGAAACAATTAACTAGTGCACAAGTGCGTCAAATGTGGTTGGATTTTTGGAAATCAAAAGGTCACTCAGTAGAACCATCAGCTAACTTGGTTCCTGTTAATGACCCAACCTTGTTATGGATTAACTCAGGTGTGGCAACACTGAAAAAATACTTTGACGGTACAGTTGTCCCAGAAAACCCACGTATTACCAATGCCCAAAAAGCTATTCGTACAAATGATATTGAAAATGTTGGTAAGACAGCCCGTCACCATACGATGTTTGAAATGTTGGGGAATTTCTCTGTGGGGGATTACTTCCGTGATGAAGCCATCACTTGGGGATTTGAATTGTTGACAAGTCCTGAGTGGTTTGATTTCCCACAAGACAAACTTTACATGACTTACTACCCAGATGATAAAGACACTTACAATCGTTGGATTTCTCTTGGTGTTGAGCCAAGTCACTTGATTCCAATTGAAGATAACTTCTGGGAGATTGGTGCTGGACCTTCAGGACCAGATACCGAAATCTTCTTTGACCGTGGGGAAGACTTTGACCCTGACCACCTTGGTATCAAATTATTGGCTGAAGACATTGAAAACGACCGCTACATCGAAATTTGGAACATCGTTTTGTCACAATTCAACGCTGATCCTGCTGTTCCGCGTTCAGAATACAAGGAATTGCCACATAAAAACATTGATACGGGTGCTGGTTTGGAACGTTTGGTTGCAGTTATGCAAGGGGCTAAAACAAACTTTGAAACAGACCTCTTTATGCCAATCATTCGTGACATTGAAAAATTATCTGGTAAAACCTACGATCCAGATGGCGACAACATGAGCTTCAAAGTCATTGCTGACCATATCCGTTCGCTTTCATTTGCCATCGGTGATGGTGCTCTTCCTGGTAACGAAGGCCGTGGTTACGTGCTTCGTCGCTTGCTTCGTCGTGCTGTTATGCATGGTCGTCGCTTGGGCATCAACAAACCATTCTTGTACCAATTGGTTCCAACCGTTGGTCAAATCATGGAATCTTATTACCCAGAAATCCTTGAAAAACAAGATTTCATTGAAAAAATCGTTAAACGCGAAGAAGAAACCTTTGCTCGTACCATTGATGCTGGTTCAAATATGCTAGATGAATTGTTGGCTGAATTGAAAGCAGAAGGCAAAGATACCGTTGACGGAAAAGACATCTTCAAATTGTATGATACTTACGGTTTCCCAGTTGAATTGACAGAAGAATTGGCAGAGGACCAAGGTTTCAAGATTGACCATGCTGGTTTTGAAGCTGCCATGAAAGAACAACAAGAACGTGCTCGTGCTAGCGTGGTTAAAGGTGGTTCAATGGCTATGCAAAACGAAACCCTTTCAAGCATTACAGAACCTTCTGTCTTTAGCTATGAAGACGAAGTGCTTGATGCGAGCTTGTCTGTTATCATTGCGGACAACGAACGTACAGAAGCGGTTTCTGAAGGTCAAGCCCTTCTTGTCTTTGACCAAACACCGTTCTACGCTGAAATGGGTGGACAAGTAGCTGACCACGGGGTTATTAAAAATGATAAAGGCGACATTGTGGCGCGTGTGACGGATGTGCAAAAAGCACCAAACGGTCAACCTCTTCATACGGTTGATGTTTTGGCAAGCTTGTCTGTTGGCACAACTTACACGCTTGAAATCGACAGCAAACGCCGTCACCGTGTGATTAAAAACCACACAGCTACTCACTTGCTTCACGCAGCCCTTCACAATATCATCGGCGACCATGCTACCCAAGCAGGTTCATTGAATGAAGAAAGCTTCTTGCGTTTTGACTTCACTCACTTTGAAGCCGTAACGCCTGAAGAATTGCGTCGTATCGAAGAAGAAGTTAACCAACAAATTTGGAATGCTATTCCTGTTAAAACCATTGAAACAGATATTGATACGGCTAAATCAATGGGTGCTATGGCTCTATTTGGTGAAAAATACGGTAAAAATGTTCGTGTGGTAACCATCGGTGATTACTCAATCGAGCTTTGCGGTGGAACACACGTGTCAAACACTTCTGAAATTGGTATCTTCAAGATTGTGAAAGAAGAAGGAATTGGTTCAGGAACACGTCGTATTATTGCCGTGACTAGCCAAGAAGCCTTTGAAGCTTACCGTCAAGAAGAAGAAGACCTTAAAGCTATTGCTGCAACTTTGAAAGTTCCTCAATTGAAAGAAGTGACTAACAAAGTAGCAAGCTTGCAAGAACAATTGCACCAATTGCAAAAAGAAAATGCAGAATTGAAAGAAAAAGCTGCAGCTGCCCAAGCTGGTGATGTCTTTAAAGACGTCAAAGAAGCTAACGGCGTTCGCTACATTGCAAGTCAAGTAACGGTTTCTGACGCTGGTGCCCTTCGTACTTTTGCAGACAACTGGAAACAAAAAGATTACTCTGACGTGCTTGTATTGGCCGCAGCTATTGGCGAAAAAGTCAATGTCCTTGTGGCAAGCAAATCAAAAGACGTTCATGCGGGTAACTTGATTAAAGCTTTGGCACCAATTGTTTCTGGTCGTGGTGGTGGTAAACCAGACATGGCTATGGCAGGTGGTTCTGACGCTGCTAAGATTGCAGACCTTCTTGCAGCAGTTGCTGAAAACGTGTAACAAACCGCATCAGTTAGGCAGCAGCTTAGCAGATTAAGGAGTTGTTTTAAAGTAGATGACACCCAAAAATAGACTTTTAAAAATGGCTATTGCCTTTATCGGCTTGACCTTGCTTATTTTGATCTATATGGCTATCAAAGAGGCGGTAAGCGGACATCTTAATATGGTTTATCTTATTGCAATCCTAGCTGAAGGGAGTTTATTGAGCAGTTTTGTCAGGCTATTAAAGGAAAAGTCCAAATAATCATGAGGAGTTCCAATTGGGAACTCCTTTTTGGTTATAGTTTTTAACTATCGATTGCTTTTGAAATAACTATTTTACGATGTGAGGCGATGTTGCTATAATAGGCACTAAGATTTTAGAAGATTATTGTCATATAGAATCGAGGATACAATGAAAGTAGCACTTATTCAGATGGCTATTCGTGAAGGACAGCCTAAGCAAAATACAAAAACCGTATTGGCATTATTGGAAAAAGCGGTGCTGGATGAACCTGATGTGATTGTTCTGCCTGAAATGTGGAACACAGGTTATGCTTTGAGCCAGCTTGCTGATTTGGCAGATGACAATGGTGAAAGGACCAAAACTCTTTTGCGGGCCTTTGCCAAGAAACACCATGTAAATATCGTGGCAGGTTCGGTAGCAACCAAGAAAAAAGATAGCTTTTTTAACACGACTTATGTTTTTGATCGGACGGGACAGGTCATTGTGGACTATGATAAAATTCATTTGTTTGGTCTGATGGGAGAGGATCAATTTTTGCAAGCAGGGCACCAGCCAAGTACTTTTGTTTTGGATGGCATTCAGGCGGCTAGTGTCATCTGTTATGACATTCGGTTTCCAGAATGGATTCGGACGCTCATGTCTGGTGGTGCCAAAGTTCTGTTTGTGGTGGCTGAGTGGCCGACAGAACGCGTGGCGCAGTGGGAAATCTTATTGCGGGCGCGTGCGGTTGAAAATCAGGCCTTTGTTGTCGCTGTGAATCGGGTTGGCAAAGGAGATTTGGATAGCTTTTCAGGACACTCCTTGGTTATCAATCCTTTAGGAGAAGTGATTTTACAAGTGCCAGATAACCAAGAAGGTGTTTTTTCCACTTGTTTGGATTGGTCAGAAGTGGAAAAAGTACGCGGGCAAATACCTGTTTTTGCGGATCGAAAACCCCAGTTGTATCATTAAGGAGGCGTGCAGATATTTTCACAATCACAGATTTTACAAGATTTACCCAAACAATTTTTCGTCAATTTGGTGGCCAAGGTAAATGCCAAGCAGGCTGAAGGGTATGATGTTATCAATCTCGGACAAGGCAATCCTGACCAGCCGACCTATGATTTCATTGTAGATGCCTTGATTGCTTCGGCTAAAAATCCAGTGTCGCATAAATATTCATCTTTTCGTGGGAATGCTCATTTTAAAGAGGCAGTGAGTCAATTTTATCGGGAACATTATCAGGTTGATCTTAATAGCGAAAAGGAGATTTGCGTGCTTGGTGGTGCTAAAATCGGTTTGGTGGAATTTCCTTTGGCTTTGATGAATCCTGGGGATTTGTTGCTACTGCCTGACCCTGGCTACCCTGATTACCTGTCTAGTGTGGCCTTGGCGCAGATTGATTATGCGACATTTCCATTGACCAAAGCCAATCACTTTTTGCCTGATTTAACAGCTATTCCTGAGGACGTAGCAAAACGGGCTAAGTTTATTTATGTCAATTACCCCAATAATCCGACGGGTGCGGTGGCAACTGCAGCCTTTTACGAAGAATTGGTGGCTTGGGCTAAAGCCTACGATGTCGGTGTTATCAGCGATTTTGCTTACGGTGCCTTGGGAGCAGAAGGTTATGAAAACCCAAACTTTCTTTCCACACCTGGAGCTAAGGACGTCGGCATTGAACTATACACTTTCTCCAAAACCTTTAATATGGCAGGCTGGAGGCTTGCTTTTGCGGCTGGCAATGCTCAGTTGATTGAGGCGCTTAACTTGTTGCAAGACCACTTGTTTGTGAGCGTCTTTCCAGCGATTCAAGATGCAGGTGCGGTGGCACTTTTGGATGAACGGTCGAAAGATGCCGTTGCAGACTTAAATAAGACTTACGATGAACGACGTCGTGCCTTTGTTCAAGCCGCTGAGAAGATTGGTTGGCACGCTTTTGATTCTAAAGGGTCATTCTATGCTTGGATGCCTGTGCCAGAAGGTTATGACAGTGAGCAGTTTGCTGACTTGCTTTTAAATGAAGCCCACGTGGCTGTCGCACCAGGAAAAGCCTTTGGGAAACAAGGTGACAGCTATGTCAGAATCGGTTTATTGGTTGATCCCGAACGTTTGGTCGAAGCTGTTGAGCGCATCGGCAAATTACATCTGTTTGAAAAGACGAATTCCCATTTGTAACGATACAAAGGGAATCAGATTATTTCCCTCGTTAATAAGCAGTTGATTTTATAATCAACTGCTTATTATTTTTATTCAAAAAAAGCACTTGACTTATGAATAAATATGCTATAAAATAGACACATATTTATTCAAGGGGTGTATATTATGAAAGTGTCGATTGTTGGTATCACTGGATACAGTGGTTTTGAATTGGTTAAAATATTGAATAATCATAAAAAAGTGACGATTGCTTCGATTCATGCCACCAAGGATATTAGCCGACGCTTGTCAGATATCTATCCTTACCTTTCTGGGATTTGTGATTTGGTGATTGAAGCCTTTGACGCGAAAGCTATCATGGCAGTTTCTGACTTGGTTTTCTTTGCGACTCCAAGCGGCATCGCTAGTCAATTGGCAGCTCCTTTTGTAGCAGCTGATTTTCCAGTGATTGATTTGTCTGGCGACCATCGTCTGCCTGCAGATGTTTATGAAAAATGGTATCACAAACCCCCAGTAAGCGATGCTGTTTTGAGTCAATTTACCTACGCTTTGACAGAGTGGACAGACCTTAAGGGAAAACGTTTTGTTTCAAATCCTGGTTGCTATGCAACGGCAACAGAACTGGCCTTGCTTCCCTTGTTAAAGGCAGATGTGATTGAGGAAGATGCGATTATTGTTGATGCTAAAAGTGGTTTGACAGGTGCTGGGAAGGCCTTGTCTGAAGCCAGCCATTTCGTCAATGTGCATGATAATTATGTAACTTACAAGCTAAATCACCACCAGCATATTCCTGAAATTGTGCAAATGCTGCAAGAGGTCAACCCTAAGGTGCCGTATATACAATTTTCAACCTCGCTCTTGCCTGTTAATCGTGGAATTATGGCGACGTCTTATGTGAAGTTGAAAAAACCGTTGAGCAAAGCGGCATTAGATGCCATCTATCAAGCGGCTTACGAGGACAAACCTTTCGTGCGTGTGCAAGAGGATTTACCAGAATTGCATAATGTGATTGGGTCTAATTTTACGGATATTGGTTTTATCTACAATGAGGTGACAAATGTCTTAACGGTGGTGTCTGTGATTGACAATCTGATGAAAGGGGCGGCTGGTCAGGCAGTGCAAAATCTCAATGCCATGATGGGTTGGGATGAAACCGAAGGCTTATTGGTGTCGCCAAGTTATTTATGATAGAAAGAAAGGGTTAGGAGCTTTAAAAAGGAAGCTTTGTGCTTGTGGTTAAAGCTTTAGGTGATTAGGATGAAAGTGATTGAAGGCAATATTGCAAGCCCGCTTGGTTTTTCGGCAGATGGCTTGCACGCAGGGTTTAAGAAAAGAAAAATGGATTTTGGGTGGATTGTGTCAGAAGTCCCAGCCAGTGTGGCAGGTGTTTACACGACCAATAAAGTGATTGCAGCCCCTTTGATTGTGACGCGTCAATCGGTGAAAAAAGCTCAAAAAATGAAAGCCATCGTGGTCAATTCGGGTGTGGCCAATTCTTGTACGGGGGTGCAAGGCATGGAAGATGCCTACACCATGCAGCAATGGACAGCTAATAAATTGGGGGTTGAGCCTGATTTGGTGGGGGTAGCTTCAACAGGTGTCATCGGTGATTTGTTGCCAATGGACACGCTCAAAACAGGATTGTCTAAATTGGTGGTCAATGGCAATGCGGATGATTTTTCAAAAGCCATTCTAACAACGGATACTGTCGTCAAAACTGTTGCCGTGACGGAACAATTTGGGCGTGACGAAGTCACCATGGCAGGTGTGGCTAAGGGCTCGGGTATGATTCATCCCAATATGGCAACCATGCTAGCCTTTATCACGTGTGATGCCAATATTTCCAGTGAAACCTTGCAGTTAGCGCTTAGTCAAAATGTGGAAACAACGTTCAATCAAATCACAGTGGACGGTGATACCTCAACCAATGATATGGTCTTGGTCTTGGCTAATGGCTGTACGCTCAATGACGAAATCTTGCCTGACACAGCCGAATTTGAGAAGTTCTCGGCCATGCTCCACTACGTGATGCAAGAACTTGCTAAGAAAATTGCCAAGGACGGTGAAGGCGCAAGCAAACTCATTGAAGTTGTGGTAAAACACGCTCCTAACACCTTTGACGCACGAATGATGGCTAAAAGTGTGGTGGGCTCAAGTCTTGTGAAAACGGCTATTTTCGGCGAGGATCCTAATTGGGGACGTATTTTAGCAGCGCTTGGTTATGCGGGGGTCGATGTCCCTGTTGACAACATTGATATTGCTTTAGGAGATGTGCCAGTCATGCTGGGCTCAGGTCCTGTGGCCTTTGATGCCGAGGAAATGCAAGACATCATGCATGAAGAGGTTATTTGTATCACGGTGGATTTGCATTCGGGTGAGGCAACTGGAAAGGCTTGGGGTTGTGATTTATCCTATGATTATGTGAAAATTAACGCTTTGTATCGGACATAAGGGGAAGTTTATGGAACATGTCATTGTCATTAAAATCGGAGGTGTTTCCAGTCAGCACCTATCACAAGAATTCATTCAGCAAATCAAGCAGTGGAAGGCTGAAAACAAGCAAGTGGTTATCGTCCACGGTGGCGGTTTTGCCATCAACCAACTCATGGAAGAAGAACACGTGCCCATTACCAAGAAAAATGGCTTGCGCGTGACCAGACAATCAGACATGAAACTGGTTAGCTATGCCCTGTTGAACATCGTCGGTGCCAATTTGGTGAAAAAATTGAACCAATCGTCGCTAGATAGCGTCCAACTTTTGTCAAATATGCCAAAAGTGGTACAGGCAGATTTCTTGGACAAGGCGACTTATGGTTATGTGGGCAATGTGCCGCACATCGAGTCAGAGATTTTGGAGCAAATGCTGGCAGATCAGATGTTGCCAGTTCTAGCTTCTATTGGTTTTTCTAAGGATGGTAAGATGCTCAATATCAACGCGGATTACCTAGCGACAGCCATTGCCGTTGCTCTTGGGGCTGAAAAATTGGTGCTGATGACAGATGTCAAAGGAGTTTTGGAAAATGGTGCGGTGCTTGATCACTTGTCATCCACTGATTTTCAAGAAAAAATTGATAAAGGAGTCATCACAGGTGGGATGATTCCAAAGATTGAATCAGCGGTCAAGACAGTCTTGGCAGGTGTTGGTGAGGTTTTGATTGGCGATAATTTGCGGGCAGGCACATCCATAGTCTGCTAGGTTAGATTGATGAGGGGACAAGGATGACGAAACTATTTCAAAATTACAAACGCGCAGCGATTGAATTTGTCAAGGCAAAGGACAATTATCTCTTTGACCAAGAGGGCAAGGCTTATTTGGACTTTTCATCAGGAATCGGTGTGACTAATCTTGGTTTTCACCCTACTGTACAGGCGGCATTGCTCAAGCAGGCTCAAGACATTTGGCACACGCCTAATTTATATGAAAACTATCTGCAAGAAGAGGTCGCCAGTAAGTTGATTGGCGATAGGGATTATTTGGCCTTTTTTGCCAATAGCGGAGCAGAAGCCAATGAGGCTGCTATCAAACTAGCCCGTAAGGCAACTGGCAAGCAAGGCATTATCAGTTTTGTGCAGTCTTTTCACGGTCGGACCTATGGCGCCATGTCCGCAACAGGCCAAGACAAAATCAAAACAGGCTTTGGAGATGGTGTGCCGCATTTTAGCTATGCCATTTACAATGATTTGGACAGCGTGAAAGATTTGGTGACCAGCGACACTGCTGCCGTCATGCTGGAATTGGTTCAGGGAGAATCTGGCGTGCGTCCAGCAGACCCTGCCTTTATCACTGCCTTGAGCGCATTTTGTCAGGAAAATGGCATCTTGTTCATTGTTGACGAGGTTCAGACGGGCATGGGACGTACGGGCAAGCTTTACGCTTTTGAACATTATGGCATTGAACCTGACATTGTCACCCTCGCCAAAGGTTTGGGAAATGGTGTTCCTGTTGGTGCTATGCTGGGCAAGGCGAAATTTGGGGGGGCTTTTTCTTATGGCAGTCACGGTTCTACCTTTGGAGGCAATAAACTAGTCATGGCAGCAGCCTCAAGCGTTCTTGATGTCATGTTGGCAGAAGACTTTTTGCCACAGGTTCTTGAAAAAGGGCAGTATTTACAAACTGCCTTGCAGAAAGCCTTAGCTGAAAATGCAAAAGTGACTGACATTCGTGGCTTGGGTTGCATGATTGGGATTGAAACAACGGAAAATCTTACTGACTTGGTAATCAAAGCACGTGAACAGGGTTTGATTGTCTTAACGGCAGGCAGCAACGTTATTCGCCTTTTGCCACCATTGACTCTGACCAAAGAAAAAATAGACGAAGGTGTTGCCATTCTTACTGATATTTTCGACTAGAAAAAGAATTTTTCTCAAAAGAAACTCTTTTTTGGTTAACAAAAGCATTTTGGCTGAAGTCAAACAAGCACTTCCAGAAGTGGAATTGGATATTTTGAGTGACTTGTATCCTGATTATCAAATCGATGTAGCAGCCGAGCAGGAAAAGTTGCGTCAGGTAGATGTGATTGTTTTTCAGTACCCACTGTATTGGTATGCGGTGCCGTCTTTATTGCAAAAATGGCTTGAAAAGGTCTTTGTGCACGGCTTTTCTCATGGTGCTTCTGGGGATGCTTTAAAGGGCAAGTATGTGATTGCATCCTTGACCACTGGAGCTGGCGAGGCAGCTTATCAGGCAGAATCAGGCACCAGCATCGAGGATTTGTTAGCACCCATTCGCTTGACGGCAAAACTCACTCAGCTGAATTATCTTGGATACATTGTCACACACGATGTGTCTTATTCACTACGTCAAGATGCTGATAAGGCACAAGAAATTCTAGCCAAATCTAAAGACCACGCCAAACAACTGATTGCCCTCATTTAACAATTAGACGATTAGCTTTAACAAAAACTAGAAAAACCAGCTTGAGCAAGGAACTCAGGCTGGTTTAATGTCTAACCAAGAACAATTTCCCTTGGGTGGGGATGATGATGGCAAAGGTTAGGATAAGAAAGACTAGCGTCAAAAGGCCAGCAGTGCCATTGACGGTGAGGGAGTACATATAAGGGGACATGCCTTTGGGAGCATAGCTACCCCAAAAAAGAAGGCCTGCAAGAAAATGCCAAAAGTAGCGGACAAAAACAGCTAGACAGCCTCCTAAGCTGGCATAAATCAAAGTACGTCCCTTGTGTTCCTGTCTTAAAGCTTTTTGGAAAGGCGCCGCGAAAAAGCCTGCTAGTCCCATTGAAGCAAAGGCAAAGAGGTATTCAATAACCACTTGCGAAACGGATAAATACCAAACCTTCCCCAAAATAAAGTGCAGCAAGCCCCAAATGGTTCCCGCTAAAATGCCGTATTTTGGCCCACGTCGTAGAGAAAAAAGCACCAAGGGAATAGCACCAAAAGAAGGGCTAAACCAGCTAGCAAAATCAGGAATGTAAGACAAGGCCATGGCAAAAGCAGCAACAAGAGCCGTTTCGACCAAGATAGACAATCTAAAACGTTTGGATGACATTAAAAAAGCTCCTTTCACGACAAAGGAGCTTTTTTCTGATTTATTGCACAGGTTATTCAAAACAAAGTTTTATTAACACATGTCACAATCCCTACGCTCGTCCTAACGAGATCAGGTGATCAGGATTTCGCATTTGCGATCTCAGCCTTAAGCACTCCTTTGTGATTCAATTGCCTTTAGTCTATCATGAAAGCGCCTTTCTTGTCAAGCATTCTTAACAGCCCTCGCCTAATGATTGGTAAAAGCTACTTGTAAAATAACTCCCCAGTAGTATCTCCAACGCTTTCTTTCCAAATATTTCTTTAAAACAAGCAATTCATCGTTGCGATTGGCTTTTCGGTGTAAGATCTCATCACAAACAAAAGGATACAATCGGTAAGCCAAGTAGGCTATGGAATCGCCCTTTTCAAGTCCTGAGGCACTGTTTAAAAGGGCTTGACGCAGCTCTTCACTAATGACCAGAGTAGGATTATTATAAACCAACTCAATATGATGATAAAATATCTGGCGCTTCCTCTTGCGTCGTTTGTTCATAAACAAGCTAACACCACCTATCTAATGTTCATTATACCTTATTTCGGTAAAAATGCATCACGAAATCGTTATTGCAGATGGTAGCAGCTACAAAGCCTTTGAAGCAAGTAAAAAGAGAACAGTTTTCCTGCTCTCTTTTCAAAAGGATTAAAGTCCGTAGTTGTAGTCGTCATCCTGCATGGCTTCCACGGTACCAAGCAAGTAACCATTTCCGACTTGACTAAAGAAATCGTGGTTAGACGTCCCCGTTGAAATACCGTTCATGACGATTGGATTGACATCGTCCGCAGTATCAGGGAAAAGTGGGTCTTGTCCGAGATTCATCAAGGCCTTGTTGGCATTGTAACGTAAGAAGGTCAAGACCTCATCTGTCCATCCCACAGCGTCATAGAGGGATCTGGTGTAATTTTCTTCATTTTCGTAGAGCTGGTAGAGCAAGTCATACATCCACTCACGAAAAGCGTCTTGTTCGTCTTCTGATAATTCATTGAAACCAAGCTGGAATTTGTAACCGATATAAGTACCGTGAACAGATTCGTCACGAATAATCAGTTTGATAATTTCAGCCACATTGGCTAATTTGTTATTGCCAAGGTAGTAAAGAGGTGTGAAAAATCCTGAATAAAACAAGAATGTTTCCAGAAAAGTAGAGGCTACTTTCTTTTGCAAGGCATCGCCGTTTTCATAAATATCGTTGATGATTTTGGCTTTCTTTTGCAAGTATTCGTTGTTGTTAGTCCACTCAAAAATGGCTTCGATTTCTGATTTGGTGTTGAGTGTTGAGAAAATCGATGAGTAAGATTTGGCGTGGACAGATTCCATGAATTGAATGTTGTTGAGGACAGCTTCTTCATGCGGTGTGCGCACATCTGCTCGAATAGCTTCTACTCCAGATTCAGATTGCATGGTATCAAGTAGGGTAAGACCTCCAAAGACCTTGCCTACCAAGTCTTTTTCTTGTTCAGACAATTGACGCCAGTCATCAAGGTCATTTGATAAAGGAATGCGGGTATCTAGCCAAAATTGTTCGGTCAATTTTTCCCAAGTGGATTTGTCAATGACGTCCTCGATTTCATTCCAGTTAATCGCTTTATAATAAGTTTGTGACATGTTATTCTCCTCGTGTGGCAAAAGGTAGAGTATTAAGTTTTTGCCTTAAATCGTACATGATTCGCATTGGTTAGCGCCAACTTCATCTCCATCATCGGTAAAGGTACGAATGTAGTAGATAGATTTGAGTCCTTTGTTAAAGGCATAGTGGCGTAAAATGGACAAATCACGTGTGGTTTGCTTGCTTTGCGTTTTCCACTCATAGAGTCCTTGAGGAATGTCGCTGCGCAAGAACAAGGTCAATGACAAGCCTTGGTCAACGTGTTCGGTTGCGGCTGCATAGACATCAATGACTTTTCGCATATCCATATCGTATGCAGATGTGTAATAAGGAATGGTATCGGTTGAAAGTCCAGCAGCAGGGTAGTAGATTTTACCAATTTTCTTTTCCTGGCGTTCTTCGATACGTTGGGTAATGGGGTGAAGGGACGCTGACACATCGTTGATGTAAGAAATAGACCCATTTGGTGCAACGGCTAAACGGTTTTGGTGGTAAAGCCCATCTGCCATGACCGCATCACGCAGTTTAGCCCAATCTTGACCGCTAGGGATGAAGTGGTCTGCAAACAAGTCTTTCACACGGTCAGAAGTTGGCACGTATTTTCCTGTGATGTATTTATCAAAATAGCTACCGTCAGCGTAAGCTGATTTGTCAAAACCGACAAAGGTTTGCTGGCGTTCACGAGCAATGTTATTTGATTCGACCAAGGTCCAATAGTTCAACAACATGAAGTAGATGTTGGTAAATTCGATCGATTCGGGGCTACCGTAGTGAATGTGGTGTTGGGCGAGGTAAGTGTGTAAGCCCATGGCACCAAGTCCAAAGGTGTGTGCTTGGTCATTGCCGTTTTTGATGGTTGGAACAGCTTCGATAGATGATGTATCTGATACGAAGGTCAAGGCGCGTGTCATTGCCTTAATAGAGCGTCCAAAATCAGGTGAAGTCATCATGTTGACCACGTTGGTTGACCCAAGGTTACATGAGATATCTGTTCCCATTTTAACGTATTCCTGAGCATCGTTAATCTCACTTGGTGTTTGCACTTGAAGGACCTCAGAGCACAAGTTAGACATGATGATTTTACCGTCAATTGGGTTGGCACGGTTAGCGGTGTCAATATTGACCACATAAGGGTAGCCTGATTCTTGTTGCAATTTTGAGACTTCAGTTTCCAAATCACGTGCCTTAATTTTGGTTTTGACGATATTAGGGTTTGCCACTATGTTATCGTATTCGGCTGTAATGTCCACATAGCTATATGGCACACCGTATTCACGCTCAACGCTGTAAGGGCTAAAGAGGTACATATCGTCGTTGTTACGAGCTAATTCGTAAAATTTATCAGGGACGGTGATACCTAGTGAGAGGGTCTTAACACGCACTTTTTCATCAGCATTTTCTTTTTTAGTCGATAGAAAAGCCATGATGTCTGGATGAAAGACATCCAAATACACTGCACCAGCACCTTGACGTTGCCCCAATTGGTTAGAATAAGAGAAACTGTCTTCAAAAAGTTTCATGACAGGAACAACTCCAGATGCTGCGCCTTCATAACCCTTGATTGGCGCGCCAGCTTCACGAAGGTTTGAGAGGCTAATGCCCACACCACCTCCGATACGTGACAATTGCAAAGCTGAATTGATAGAACGCCCAATGGAATTCATGTCATCAGTGACCGAAATCAAAAAGCAAGACACAAATTCACCGCGACGGCTACGTCCAGCATTTAAGAAAGATGGTGTAGCAGGCTGGTAACGTTGGTGAATCATTTCTGTGGCCAAATCGCGCGCTAAAGCTTCATCGCCATCTGCAAAATAAAGGGCGTTAAACAAGACACGGTCTTCGATGCTTTCAAGGTATTGTGTGCCATCGTTGGTTTTTAAGGCATATTGTTGGTAAAACTTGTAGGCAGCCATGAATGATTTGAATTGGAAGTGTTGTGCTTGCAAGTCCTTGGCTAAGGCCTCAATAAATTCCGGTGTGTATTTGCCGATAAAAGCCGCTTCGATGTAGTCATTGTCAATCAAATAGCGGATTTTAGCCGTAATGGAATCAAAAGCCATGGTGTTTGGAATGACATTTTCACGAAAGAAGGCTTCGAGAGCTTCTCTATCTTTGTGAAGAGGAATTTGACCATTGATAGGTCGGTTAATTTCATTGTTTAGGCGGAAATAAGACACATCGCCAAGATTTTTTAAACTCATAATTACGATACAAAAGCCTACCTAACAAAAAGAAGAGGCAGACTTTATTTCCTTTCTGTGCTTGGGTTAGAGTTAAAGCAAGGCTTTTAACTTAGCAGGTTGAAAACCAGAGAAAATGATATCTCCTGATTTAATAACGGGAGCAGCGGTAAAGCCTAGATTTTTGACATATTCAACCATTTCAGGACGTTCGTCGATATTAATTTCTTGATAGTTTACTCCCTCATTATCAAGGAGTTTTTTCGTCATTTTACATTGAATGCAGTTGTTTTTTGAATAAATGGTAATGGTATTAGCCATCTGACATCGACCTTTCTAAATGTTTTAAGTGTACTGTTCTACTTATCTAGCATACCCAAAAAAGAGGAAAAAAGCAAGCTAAAGTGCTTCAAAAAATACTATATATTGTGTTTTTTATGGTCAAATAGCACAAAATATAGTAACCAAGCGGCTTGACGGGGATTGTTTTGAAAACACCTTGCTAACACTATATGTTATAAAAACTAACACATAATAAAATAAAACTTGACACAATATTCTGAAAGTTGTATAATGTATGAAAATTTATACTATTTTAAGGGGGATGTTTATGAGTAAGTTTTTATCTGATTTTTCCTTCAAGGAAAACCAATATTCCTATTACGACATTGAGCGCGTGGTGACTTCCTACGGAGGAGATATTCATAAAATCCCTTACACCATTCGTATTTTACTTGAAAGTTTACTCAGAAAATACGACGGAAAAGATGTAACGAAAAATCACATAAAAGCCTTGGCGACCTATCAAGCTAAGCAGCCCAGTGGTGAAATCCCATTTAAGCCTAGTCGCGTGATTTTACAGGATTTTACGGGAATTCCGGTAGTTGTTGATTTGGCTTCTATGCGAGATGCGGTGGTTGCACATGGTGGCAATCCCCAACTCATTAACCCTGAAATTCCAGTGGATTTGGTGATTGACCACAGTGTTCAGGTGGATGTTTTTGGTTGTGATTCAGCTTTGGAAGATAATATGACGCTTGAATTTCAACGCAATAATGAGCGCTACACCTTTCTAAAATGGGCGGAAAAAGCCTTTGACAATTACCGTGTGATTCCGCCTGCGACAGGGATTATCCACCAAGTCAACATTGAATTTTTAAGCGATGTGGTGATTGAACAAGACGGCTTGTTGTACCCTGATTCCATGTTTGGAACGGACAGCCACACCACGATGATTAATGGTATTGGTGTTCTTGGCTGGGGTGTCGGTGGTATCGAGGCAGAGGCCGCTATGCTGGGCGAAGCCTCTTTCTTTCCCATTCCTGAAGTGGTTGGCGTGCATTTGACAGGCAAATTGTCTAAGTTAGCGACAGCAACGGATTTGGCCTTGAAGGTTACGCAAGTGCTTCGACAAGCCCATGTGGTTGGCAAATTTGTTGAATATTTTGGGGAAGGTTTAACCAGTTTGACCTTGGCAGAACGAGCAACAGTTGCCAACATGGCACCTGAGTACGGCGCGACCTGTGGTTACTTTCCGATTGACGATGAAACCTTGAATTATATGCGTTTGACCAATCGTTCTAGCGAACATATTGACTTGACAAAGGCTTATGCCAAGCAAAATCACCTATTTTACAATCCTGAGCATCAGGCGGATTATACGACTGTTATTGAGATTGATTTGTCAACGATTACGCCAAGCATCGCTGGACCAAAACGTCCGCAGGATTTGATTGATTTGACCCAAGCCAAACAAGCTTTTCAAGACAGTTTGGTGCGTGAGGCAGGTGTTCAGGGGTTTGGTTTGACAGCAGATGAACTGGATAAGACCGCTACAGTTCAGTTTGAGCAAGAAACTGTTGACATTAGAACAGGGCACGTGGCGATTGCGGCCATCACGTCATGTACCAATACCTCTAATCCTTATGTATTGATGGCAGCGGGCTTATTAGCGAAAAATGCGGTTGCACGTGGCTTGAAAGTGGCTCCGACAGTCAAGACGTCTTTGGCTCCAGGCTCTAAGGTGGTCACAGGTTACTTGCGCCAATCAGGTCTGCAAGCTTATTTGGACCAGCTTGGCTTTAATCTCGTTGGTTATGGTTGCACCACTTGTATTGGAAATTCAGGCAATTTGTTGCCAGAGGTAACAGAAGCGATTACAAAGTCGGATTTGTTAGTATCAGCGGTCTTGTCAGGCAATCGTAATTTTGAAGGGCGGGTCAATCCGCTTGTCAAAGCTAACTTTTTGGCAAGTCCACCTCTAGTAGTGGCCTACGCTCTTGCTGGCAATACTAATGTGGATTTGACCAGTGAGCCGCTTGGTTTTGACCACAATCAAGACCCTGTTTACCTAAAAGATCTTATGCCAAGCCATGACGAGGTTGCTCAATACGTTGATCGTTATGTGACTCGCCAGTTGTTTGAGGATGAGTACCAGCACGTTTTCACGGACAATGAGCAATGGAATCACATTGATACTCAGAACAGCTTTATTTACCCATGGAAGGCAGATTCTACCTACATTCAAAACCCGCCGTATTTTGATGGTTTGGATAATCAAAGCACAATCAAACCGCTACGCCATTTGCGTGTTTTAGCTAAATTTGGTGACAGTGTCACGACTGACCATATCTCGCCAGCGGGAAATATCTCAAGAAATAGCCCTGCAGCAAATTACCTTGAAGAACACGGCGTGACTTATGCTGATTTTAATTCTTACGGCAGTCGCCGTGGTAATCATGAGGTCATGATGCGAGGAACCTTTGCCAATATTCGCATTCAAAATCAGTTGGCGGCTGGCAAAGTGGGCGGTTACACGACTTATGAGGGTGACGTGATGCCTATTTACGATGCGGCTATGCATTACAAAGCTGATAACGTGGCGACCTTGGTCATTGCAGGAAAAGATTACGGCATGGGTTCTAGTCGGGACTGGGCAGCCAAGGGAGCAAATCTTCTTGGAGTCAAAGCCGTGCTGGCTGAAAGTTTTGAACGCATTCACCGCTCAAATATAATCATGATGGGGATTTTACCGCTGCAATTTTTAGACGGTGAAACAGCTGATAGCCTTGGTTTAACAGGATTTGAAAGCTATGATATCGAACTGCCAGAAAATCCAAGTATTCATGATGTGGTTGATGTTGTGGCGCGTGATGCCTCAGGTGACAAACGCTTTAAAGCCATGGTGCGTTTTGATGCGGCGGCAGATATTCGCTACTATAAAAACGGTGGTATTTTGCCAATGGTGGTTCGTAAAAAGTTGGAGGGAGTAGCTTATGATGGAAAGTGAAGGCATGAAAGACTTAATTGCCTGCCAAACGCGTATTAGCGCGATTGTTGACGATCAGTTGTCTTATGCAGGCTATAATATTTCAGAATTGATGGACAATGAAGCGAGTTTTGAAGAGGTTATCTATCTTCTTTGGAACCTGCATTTGCCCAATCAGAAAGAATTGGCTGATTTTACTGCGGAGTTGCGTGCCAATTATGGCATTAGCGATGCGATTGAACAGTGTTTGTTGATTCAGTCACGTCGCCATCTGCACCCCATGAGTGTCTTACGTTCAACGGTCAGTCTGCTTGGGGTGTACAACGTTCATGCTGAGGATACTTCAGAAGAAGCTGTTTATGAGCAATCCATTCAATTAATGGCAAAAATGCCCACTATTATTGCGGCATTTGCTCGTTTGCGCTCAGGGCAGACACCCATAGCACCGCGTGAGGATTTGTCTATCGCAGCCAACTTTTTGTATATGCTAAAAGGAGAAGAGCCAACTCCTCTGCAAGTTAAGGCGCTCAATCGTGCCTTGGTCCTACACGCTGATCATGAGTTAAATGCTTCTACCTTTGCCGCGCGTGTGTGTGCTTCGACCTTGGCAGATATCTATTCTTGCGTGACCACTGCTATCGGTACCCTAAAAGGCCCTCTGCACGGTGGGGCAAATGAACGTGTTTTTGATATGCTAACAGACATTCGTGAAATGGGAGATAGCGAGGCCTATTTACAGGAAAAACTCGCCTGCAAGGAAAAAATCATGGGCTTTGGGCACCGTGTTTATAAAAAACAAGACCCGCGTGAAAAATACTTGCGAGATATGGCAGAAGAATTGACCAAAGGCACAGAAGATGAGGTTTGGTTTGGTTTGTCGCGTGAGGTGGAAGATTACATGAAAAATGCCAAGGGGCTGATTCCAAATGTCGATTTCTACTCAGCGACAGTTTATCATGTGCTTGGCATTGACAGTTCCATCTACACTTTGATTTTTGCCATGAGCCGTGTATCAGGTTGGATTGCCCATATTCAAGAGCAACAACGCCATAACAAACTCATTCGCCCACGTTCAGACTATGTTGGCCTTGTGGATTTGACTTACATTCCCATGGAAGCGCGTTAGAAAGGATAGCTATGTCAGAAAAAATCACTTTGGAAAATGGCCGTTTGTCTGTGCCTAATCATCCTGTCATTCCGTTCATTGAAGGGGACGGGATTGGGCAAGATATTTGGAAAAATGCGCGTGCGGTTTTTGATGCGGCAGTAGCAAAAGCCTATCACGGTCAAAAAACAATTCAGTGGCTGGAAGTCTTGGCAGGTCAAAAGGCGCACAAAACCACGGGTCAATGGCTGCCTGATGACACACTTGAGGCAATCAAAGAATATTTAGTTGCCATCAAAGGGCCTCTAGAAACGCCTGTTGGTGGCGGTATTCGCTCGCTCAATGTCACCTTGCGTCAAGAATTGGATTTGTATGCTTGCGTGCGTCCTGTGCGGTATTTTCAAGGCATTGAAAGCCCGCTCAAAGAACCTGAAAAAATCAATATCACCATTTTTCGGGAAAATACAGAGGACATTTATGCGGGAATTGAGTGGCAAGCTGGTAGCTCAGAAGTCAAGCAAGTGATTGCTTTTTTGCAAAAAAACATGGGGGTTAACAAAATCCGTTTTCCTGAAAGCAGTAGCATTGGTATCAAACCCATTTCAAAAGAAGGGAGTGAGCGTCTGATTCGCTCAACTATTGAATACGCCCTGACCAATAACCTCGCTAAAGTTACCCTTGTTCATAAGGGAAACATTCAAAAATTCACAGAAGGTGGTTTCCGAAAATGGGGCTATGAACTCGCTCAAAGAGAGTACGCCGATGAACTTGCCAGCGGAAAATTAGTTATCAATGACATCATTGCGGACAATTTTTTGCAGCAAATTCTGCTTAATCCTGAAGCTTTTGATGTGGTGGCGCTGACCAATCTGAATGGGGATTATGCCAGCGATGCCTTGGCAGCACAGGTGGGAGGTATTGGCATTTCACCAGGTGCTAACATCAATTACAGCACAGGTCATGCCATTTTTGAGGCGACACATGGCACAGCGCCTGATATTGCAGGGCAAGACAAGGCTAATCCCTGCTCGCTGCTCTTGTCAGGTTGTATGTTATTTGATTACATCGGCTGGACAGAAGTGGCTCGTCGCATCACGACGGCTATTGAAAAGACCTTGGCTCAAGGCTATGTCACTGCTGATTTAGCACACGGTAAGCCTGCCTATTCAACCAGCGACTTTGCCGCCAAAGTCATCGACTATTTGTAAAAAGATAACCTAGGATATGTTTTGGTCCTAGGCTTTTTGCTGCCGCCGACATGATTTTGATTTTTACCCCAAAAAAGCTTATAATCTTGATAGAAAAGGTAGGTTTTTATGGAATATTCATTGACAGACATTATTTTTTTATTTTTTATTTATTCGTTTGTAGGCTGGCTCTGGGAAACCATTTATTGTTCCATCAAAGATAGAAAATTTGCTTATCGTGGTTTCTTGGCTGGACCTTACTGCCCTGTATATGGCTTTGCGGTGACAACCGTTCTGGTGGCGACAAAACCTTTTCAGAGTCATTTGCTATGGCTGTTTTTGAGTGGGATGCTGGTAGCGACCGTGTTCGAATACGTGGCAGCATGGTTACTAGAAACTCTCTTTCACATGAAGTTGTGGGATTACAGCAATGAATTTGGAAATATCCAAGGACGTATCGCCCCAGCCATCTCACTGTTTTGGGGCTTTGGGATTGTGATTTTAGTTAAATTCATCCAGCCAAGCGTGATGTGGCTGATTGCCCATACGAGCGATTGGGTTGCCTTAGCTATTGTAATTATCATGACAGCGGATTTCATTTGGACAGTGACAGATACAGTGAAATTCCAACAAGCAGCCAGCTCTTTTGAAAAATATGCGCATGCAGAACAAGAACGCTTGCACGAGTCCGTTAAAAAAGAATTTGGCGACTTGGCTCAGCAAACCGAAGTCTTTAGCAAGCGCTTAGAAGATTTACGCCTGCACATCAATGAACGCTTGAAAGCAAGAGGTATCGAACCTTTCCGTTTCAACCAACGCCGCCTCTTGAGAAACTACCGTCAATTCCGTTTGACGACAGCGCCATTTTTAAATGATATCCGTCGCAAACAAGAAGACGCCAAACAAAATCAAAAAAACAAGAAATGAGAACGAAGTCTGGAATGAAAATTCCAGACTTTTATCATAAAAGTGTTTCTTTTTTGCTGCATTTAATGAAAGAAAAGTGATTTTTACCACCTTAAATTTACACCGATCCAATGAATGGTAAGTGCTTGAAAATAAAATTATATTGTGCTATAATCAGTTTCTGTAAGGGTTATCAATTGTTGATAATTCAAAAAAACATAATAAAAGGAGAACCAATTATGGCTTCAAAAGATTTTCACATTGTTGCAGAAACAGGTATTCACGCACGTCCAGCTACTTTGCTTGTTCAAACAGCTAGCAAATTCGCTTCAGATATCACTTTAGACTACAAAGGTAAAGCTGTAAACCTTAAATCTATCATGGGTGTTATGAGCTTGGGTGTTGGTCAAGGTGCTGACGTTACTATCTCAGCTGAAGGTGCTGACGCTGACGACGCACTTGCTGCTATCGAAGAAACAATGACTAAAGAAGGATTGGCTTAAAAATGACAGAGAAGCTTAAAGGGATTGCAGCATCAGATGGTGTTGCTGTTGCTAAAGCGTATTTACTCGTTCAACCGGATTTGTCATTTGAAACCGTTACAGTTGAAGATACAAGTGCAGAGGAAGCTCGTTTAGATGCTGCATTGCAAGCATCTAAAGACGAGCTTTCTGTTATTCGCGAGAAAGCAGTAGAAACACTTGGTGAAGAAGCAGCAGCTGTGTTTGACGCACACTTGATGGTTCTTTCTGACCCAGAAATGATTGGTCAAATTAAAGAAACAATCCGTGCCAAACAAATTAACGCTGAAGCAGGTCTTAAAGAAGTAACTGATATGTTTATTACTATCTTTGAAGGTATGGAAGACAACCCATACATGCAAGAACGTGCGGCTGATATCCGCGACGTTGCAAAACGTGTATTGGCTCACCTTATCGGTGTTAAACTTCCAAACCCTGCTACAATTGACGAAGAATCAATTGTTATCGCTAACGATTTGACACCATCTGACACCGCTCAATTAAACAAAAAATTTGTAAAAGCGTTTGTCACTAACATTGGTGGACGTACAAGTCACTCAGCTATCATGGCACGTACTTTGGAAATCGCTGCTGTTCTTGGAACAAACGATATCACAAGCCGTGTTAAAGATGGTGATACTGTAGCCGTTAATGGTATTACTGGTGATGTTATTATCAATCCAACAGAAGAGGAAATTGCTGAATTTAAAGCTGCTGGTGAAGCATATGCTAAGCAAAAAGCTGAATGGGCTATTCTTAAAGATGCCAAAACAGTTACTGCTGATGGCAAACACTTTGAATTAGCAGCAAACATTGGTACTCCTAAAGATGTTGAAGGCGTTAACGCTAACGGTGCAGAAGCAGTCGGTCTTTACCGTACTGAGTTCTTGTACATGGATTCACAAGATTTCCCAACTGAAGATGAACAATACGAAGCTTACAAAGCTGTTCTTGAAGGCATGAACGGTAAACCAGTTGTGGTTCGTACCATGGATATCGGTGGGGACAAAGAACTTCCATACTTTGACCTTCCAAAAGAAATGAATCCATTCCTAGGATTCCGTGCTCTTCGTATCTCAATTTCAGAAACAGGTCAAGATATGTTCCGTACACAATTGCGTGCGCTTCTTCGTGCGTCTGTTCACGGACATCTTCGTATCATGTTCCCAATGGTTGCTCTTCTTAAAGAGTTCCGCGCAGCGAAAGCTATCTTCGAAGAAGAAAAAGCTAAACTTAAAGCTGAAGGTATTGCCGTTGCAGATGATATTGAAGTAGGTATCATGATTGAAATCCCAGCTGCAGCTATGCTAGCTGACCAATTTGCTAAAGAAGTTGACTTCTTCTCAATTGGTACAAATGACCTTATTCAATACACAATGGCTGCTGACCGTATGAACGAACAAGTTTCATACCTTTACCAACCATATAACCCATCAATCCTTCGCTTGATTAACAACGTTATCAAAGCAGCTCACGCTGAAGGTAAATGGGCAGGTATGTGTGGTGAAATGGCCGGAGATCAACAAGCTGTTCCACTTCTTGTCGGAATGGGTCTTGACGAATTCTCTATGTCAGCAACTTCAGTTCTTCGTACGCGTAGCCTTATGAAGACACTTGACACTGCTAAAATGCAAGAGTATGCAAACCGTGCTCTTACAGAATGCTCAACTATGGAAGAAGTTCTTGAACTTAGCAAGGAATACGTTGACTAATTAGCGGCATTATTAGACTTTTAAGGACTGTTTTGAGTTATTAAAAAGTCAGTTGTCAGAGAGGGCGCTAGTCGTCCTCTCTTTCTTTGTGCTTTAAATGGTAACACTATTTTTGAAGATGTGATTTATGCTAATTTTCTGAATTTAGTAGTGTTGAATAATTGAAAAAAACCAAAAAAGTGATAAAATAAAACTATCATATTAAAAGGAGAAAGAACGTGACCAAACAATACAAAAATTACGTTAATGGAGAATGGAAACTTTCTCAAGAAGAAATCACTATTTATGCTCCAGCAACAGGTGAAGAACTAGGTTCTGTGCCAGCTATGAGCCAAGAAGAAGTAGATTATGTTTATGCTTCTGCTAAAGCTGCTCAAAAAGCATGGCGTGCGCTTTCATACGTTGAACGTGCGGCTTACCTTCACAAAGCTGCTGATATTTTAGAGCGTGATGCTGAAAAAATTGGTGCGGTATTATCAAAAGAAATTGCTAAAGGCTACAAATCAGCTGTTAGCGAAGTTATTCGTACAGCCGAAATCATTCACTATGCTGCTGAAGAAGGTGTTCGCCTTGAAGGTGAAGTGCTTGAAGGTGGTAGCTTTGAAGCTGCAAGCAAACAAAAAATCGCTGTTGTTCGTCGCGAACCAGTTGGTCTAGTGCTTGCTATCTCACCATTTAACTACCCAATCAACCTTGCTGGCTCTAAGATTGCACCAGCCCTTATTTCAGGAAACGTTGTTGCCCTTAAACCACCAACGCAAGGTTCTATTTCAGGTTTGCTTTTGGCTGAAGCCTTTGCTGAAGCAGGTCTTCCAGCTGGTGTCTTCAACACAATTACAGGACGTGGTTCTGTTATCGGTGACTACATTGTAGAACACGAAGCTGTTAACTACATCAACTTCACTGGTTCAACTCCTGTTGGTGAACACATCGGTAAATTAGCTGGTATGCGCCCAATCATGCTTGAACTTGGCGGAAAAGACTCAGCTATCGTTCTTGAAGATGCTGACCTTGATTTGGCTGCTAAAAACATCGTTGCTGGTGCTTACGGTTATTCAGGTCAACGTTGTACAGCGGTTAAACGTGTCCTCGTTATGGATAGCGTTGCTGATGAATTGGTCGCAAAAGTATCTGCTTTGGTTGAAAAATTAACAGTTGGTATGCCTGAAGAAGATGCAGACATCACACCATTGATTGATACAAAAGCAGCTGACTTTGTAGAAGGTCTTGTTAAAGACGCTCAAGAAAAAGGTGCTAAAGAAGTGATTGCCTTCAAACGTGATGGTAACCTTATCAGCCCAGTCTTGTTTGATAACATCACTCCTGAAATGCGCTTGGCTTGGGAAGAACCATTTGGTCCAGTTCTTCCAGTTATCCGTGTGAAATCACTTGAAGAAGCTATTGATTTGTCAAACCAATCAGAATACGGTCTTCAAGCAGCAGTCTTCACAAACAACTTCCCACTTGCCTTCAAGATTGCAGAACAATTAGAAGTTGGTACTGTTCACATTAACAACAAGACACAACGTGGTACCGATAACTTCCCATTCCTTGGAGCTAAGAAATCTGGTGCTGGAACACAAGGTGTGAAATACTCTATCGAAGCCATGACAAAAGTTAAATCAACTGTTTTCGATATTGCAAAATAAAAGAATGAGGGTTGGAACGCTTGCGTTCCGCCCTTTTTTGTTTGTGAAAAGAATCATCATTTTATGGAAAAGGTGATCCTTTTTTTCGTTTTTACAGAATATTGCACTTTTTATTGTGAAAACGCATACGTTTGTGGTAGAATAGGGTTACCATACAATAGGAGGTGTAAAATGGTCACACGTAATCAATTTTCAACATCGGAGATGCGTAAAGCAAGTCCTTATTTTTCTGCGTTAAAAACTATTGTCGAAACGGCTTTTTATGAAAACCAAGTGCACCCTATCAAGACTCTAGAGGAGGCTTACCAGTTGGCGTCCAATGCTGCTGGAACAGTGATTTTAGATATGCCTGTCATTCATACCAAGGAGTTGGGGTTACCCTCATATGCTCGGGTTTTATTGACAAATTCTGGGGCAATTGTTGGTCGAACAGCTAAGGCGCGCCGCATTTATGGGAGGGATGCCGAAGAAGATGAACGGCTTTTATCCATTGTGAGAAGTGCGGTGTATCAAGCACATAGCCGCACCTTTTACAAGGCAGATGCTATCGTGGGCCTAGAGGAGGATTTCATGGTGCGTGCCCACTTGATGGTGCCGGAAGAAGAAATCAATAATCTCTACTCTTGGTTGCTGAATTTTCAAATTTTGGATGAGGAATTTAAAAACCGTTTGAAGGTTTCCAAACGGTATGACGAAGATGATATTTTTGTCTTTTTTGACCCTAAATGGTCGCATCCTGACTATCCAGATGGTTTGGCTTATTTTGATACCAATCACAATTGTGTGGCGATTTTGGGATTGAACTACTTTGGAGAATTGAAAAAAGCCACTTTGACCTTGGCTTGGGGAACGGCTGCACGAAATGGATACGTTTCTTGCCATGGTGGCTTGAAAATTTTCCAACGAAAAGATATCGAGCAGCATTACGTCGCATCCTTTTTTGGCTTGTCTGGTTCTGGTAAATCGACTTTGACCCACGCTAAGCATAATGGAAAATACGACATCAAAGTTTTGCACGACGATGCTTTTATCATTTCTGAAAAAGATGGCTCATCTATCGCCTTAGAACCGTCTTATTTTGATAAAACCAATGATTACCCAACGGGACATCCCGAGCAAGATTTCTTTGTAACGGTGCAAAATTGTGGGGTGACCTTGGACCATAATGGTCGGAAAAAATTGATGACCGAAGATATCCGCAATGGCAATGGGCGAACAGTCAAGTCACGCTTTGCGACACCAAATCGTGTGGATGTTGTCAAAGAGCCTATTAACGCTATTTTTTGGATTATGAAAGACGGCTCGCTACCGCCTCTCATGAAAATCAATGACCCCATTATGGCAGCAACGATGGGCTGCACCTTGATGACGAAGCGCTCAAGTGCTGAGAATATCGAAAGTGACAAGCAAACACTGGTGATAGAGCCTTTCGCCAATCCTTTCAGGGTCTATCCGCTGGTAGAAGATTACCAAAAATTCCGTTCGCTATTTTCAGGTGGCGTGGATTGTTATATTATCAATACAGGTTCTTACCTGTCTGAAGATATTTCTAAGGAAACATCTATTGCCTCCATTGAAGAGATTGTGGATAGCAGAGCGGTTTTTAAACCTTTTGGCCAGATTGAAAATTTTGAATATTTAGAATTAGAGAATTTTCCTATTCATCCATTTGATAATCAGTACAAGCAAATCATTCGTTCACGGATGCAAATTCGATTGAATTTCTTGCTCTCTTTCAATCAAAATTATCCTAAATTTGCTCTACCTGTTGAAGCCATTTCTCGCTTGGAAAAAGTGATTAATCAGTTGAAATGATAAGAAACGTTTTAAAAATACCGCCTCCAAGGTTTGGGGCGGTATTGTGTTTATTTGAGATGAAGTTCTTGATTTTTGAGGTAAACTTCTGATACAGATGCGTATTTTTTCAGTTTTTTGAGTTCCTCAGGATGAGTAATGAACGTGATAACCACACCTGCCTTGCCCATACGCCCTGTTCGTCCAGCACGGTGGGTATAGGTTTCCTTATCACGAGCCAAGTCAAAATTCAGGACACATTCTAAGTTGTCAATATCAATGCCTCGTGCTACTAAATCTGTTGCCAACAGCAGTGAAATCTCATGGTTTTTGAATTTTTCAAGGATGACCTTGCGGAATTTGACATTGACATCAGAAGCCAGTGATATCGCCGAAGCGTGGTTGAATTGCAAACGTTCCTCAGCAGCTCCTAGGTCAGATAAGTTGTTGAAAAAGACCAAACCACGAAAATCAGGAGTATTGGAGAATTTACGCAATAAATCTAGGCGGTCGCGTTTACCAACAGTGATGTAGTAGTGAGCAATCTGGTCGAGTTTCTGCTCTGACAAATCAATGGAAATGGTGTTTTCCACTAAGGCATCCACATCGACTTGATTAGTCGCACTCATGTAAATCATCTGGTGGTCACGTGGTACTCGGTGCACGATGCTGTTTACAAAATGGTACTGAGAATCGCTAAGCAACTCGTCAAATTCATCCAAAACAATCGTATCCACAGACATCATTTTGATTTTTTTGAGTTTAACCAATTCAAAAATACGGCCCGGCGTTCCGATGAGGATTTCAGGCCCTTTTTTCAGGCGTTCAATTTGGCGTTTTTGGCTAGAACCTGAAATAAAGAGTTGTGCGGTTAGATTTAGCGGCTCAGCCCATGTTTTGGTCACGTCAAACAATTGCCCAGCTAATTCAGTATTTGGGGCTAAAATCAAGAGTTGTTGCGCTTTTTTTGGTTTGAGTTTTAACAAGGCTGGCAAGAGATAAGCCAGGGTTTTTCCTGTACCAGTTGGGCTAATTCCAAGCACATTGTCCCCTTGTGAAATGGGCTCAAAAACCTGTTGTTGAATAGCGGTTAGTTCAGTTATTTGTGCCTTGGCAAGTTGGTCTTGCCAGACATTTGGAAATTGTGAAATCATAGCATGCCTTTTCTAATGTGTAATCTTTATCCCATTATACCATAGAAAAGGGTATCTTTTTGGATTTCAAGGCCAAGTAAGAGTTTTCAATAGTTGAAAAATAACAAAAATAGTGTAGAATAGATAAGAATATATTTGTTTTGGAGTAGTAAATGCGTAAAAAACCTATTATTATCGGTGTAACTGGTGGATCTGGTGGCGGAAAAACCAGTGTTTCAAAAGCGATTTTGGCTAATTTCACAGACCAAAAGATTTCAATGATTCAGCACGATTCGTATTACAAAGATCAAAGCCATTTGACTTTTGAAGAACGTGTGACAACCAATTATGACCACCCACTAGCATTTGACACAGATTTGATGATTGAACACATCAATGAACTCATTGCTGGTCGTCCTGTGGATATTCCGATTTACGATTACACCTTGCATACACGTAGTGAAAAAACTTACCGCCAAGAACCCCAAGATGTCTTTATTGTGGAAGGTATCTTGGTGCTTGAAGATAAACGCTTGCGTGAGTTGATGGATATTAAAATTTTTGTGGATACTGATGACGATATTCGCATTATTCGTCGTATTAAACGTGATATGGAAGAAAGAGGTCGCAGCCTTGATAGCGTCATCGACCAATACACTTCTGTGGTGAAACCCATGTATCACCAATTTATCGAGCCAACAAAACGTTATGCGGACTTGATTATCCCAGAAGGGGCATCTAACATTGTGGCTATCGATTTGATTAACACGAAAATTTCAACCATTTTGGAGTAATATATTAATAGTTAAGACAAGCACCTGTTGTGTTTGTCTTTTTTTGCAGTAAAAAGTCAGAAAATTTATTTTATTTTGATTATTCTGTTGACTTTTATTTTAGAAAGGGGTATGATGTTAAAAAAGAAAAACATTGAAAGGAAGTCAAACGATGGTATTCGCAGAAATGACAGTTTTGCTATTGCGACAGGGGGGGCTAATGCAGCAGGAAAGCATTAGTCCTGTTTGGCTTACCAAGCGGGAAAAAACATCTCGCTGGATAGTGAGATGTTTTTTTAGTTAGTTTATTCGTGATTGTGCACGTTTTTAGAAAGAGGTTTTTATGCGTTCTATTGAATTTCTTGATACAACTCTTCGTGATGGGGAACAAACCCCAGGTGTTAATTTTTCCATTAAGGAAAAAGTGGCGATTGCCAAGCAATTGGAACGCTGGGGGATTGCGTCTATCGAAGCAGGTTTTCCAGCTGCAAGTCCTGATTCATTTGAAGCGGTTCGTCAAATTGCCCAAGTCATGACAAAAACAGCTGTGTCTGGTTTGGCACGTTCGGTAAAATCAGATATTGATGCTTGCTATGAAGCCTTAAAAGATGCGAAATACCCACAATGCCACGTTTTCATTGCGACCAGTCCTATTCACCGCGAATACAAACTGAAAAAATCTAAAGAGGAAATTCTTGAAATTATCAAGGAACACGTGACCTATGCTTGTAGCAAATTTGAGGTGGTGGAGTTTTCGCCAGAAGATGCGACACGAACAGAACTGGATTACTTGCTGCAAGTGGTTCAAACAGCGGTTGATGCTGGAGCAACTTATATCAATATTCCTGACACAGTTGGTTTCACCACACCCGAAGAATACGGCTATATTTTCAAATATTTGATTGAAAATACGGCCTCAGACCGTGAGATTATCTTTAGCCCGCATTGTCACGATGACCTTGGCATGGCAACGGCAAATACCCTTGCAGCTATTAAAAACGGTGCTGGGCGTGTGGAAGGTACGGTCAATGGCATTGGAGAACGAGCTGGTAATGTAGCTCTGGAAGAAGTGGCTGTAGCTCTCAACATTCGCGAAGATTATTATCAAGCCACGTCTGATATTGTGTTAAATGAAACGGTTAATACGTCAGAATTGATTTCGCGTTTTTCAGGTATTCCGATTCCTAAAAATAAAGCTGTGGTGGGTGGCAATGCCTTCTCTCATGAATCAGGTATTCATCAAGACGGTGTGCTTAAAAACCCATTAACCTATGAAATCATCACTCCTGAATTGGTCGGCGTCAAGCACAATTCGCTTCCACTTGGAAAATTATCAGGTCGTCATGCCTTCATTGAAAAATTAAAGGAGCTGGAATTAACCTTTGAAGAATCTGAAATCGTTCCACTTTTTGCGAAATTTAAACAATTGGCAGACAAGAAAAATGAGATTACCGATGACGATATCAGAGCCTTGGTGGCAGGTACGGAAATTGAAAATCCTGAAGGCTTCCATTTTGGCGATTTGAAATTAACGTCAAATACGGACGATACGGTGACAGCGGCGGTTGTGATGGCCAATGCTGACGCTGATGAAGTTGAGGTTGTTGCTGACGGTAAAGGTTCTGTTGAAGCTATTTACAATGCTGTGGATAAATTCTTCCACCAAAATGTGCGTCTGCTTAGCTACACCATGGACGCTGTGACTGATGGCATTGATTCTCAGGCGCGTGTGTCAGTTTCCATTGAAAATACAGATACAGGCACTATTTTCAATGCGTCAGGAATTGATTTTGATGTGTTGAAAGCTGGGGCGCTGGCTTACATTAATGCCAACACGCTTGTTCAAAAAGAAAATATGGGTGAAATTGGTCAAGTCATTTCATTTCGTGATTTGCCAACAAACTAATCAGCCATAACAAATCAGCCATAACAAAAAGGGTAATCTTGACTGAGGGAGTTTAGCTATGACAAAAAAAATTGTGACACTTGCTGGTGATGGTATCGGTCCAGAAATTATGGCAGCAGGTCTGGAAGTTCTTAAAGCCGTTGCTACAAGAATTGATTTTGCTTATGAGATTGATGCCAAGCCATTTGGCGGTACAGGAATTGACGCTGTGGGACATCCACTTCCTGAAGAAACCTTGGCAGCTGCCAAGTCAGCGGATGCTATTTTACTGGCTGCTATCGGTGGTCCTAAGTATGACAAGGCTCCAGTTCGTCCAGAACAAGGTTTATTGGCCATTCGTAAGGAATTGCAACTGTTTGCCAATATCCGTCCTGTTCGGATTTTTGATGCTTTGAAACACTTGTCGCCTTTAAAACCAGAGCGCATTGACGGTGTTGATTTTGTAGTGGTGCGTGAATTGACGGGGGGCATTTATTTTGGTGAACACCAGCTGAATGACGATTCTGCCCGTGATATTAACGATTATTCTGCTCATGAAATTCGTCGCATTATCCGCAAGGCTTTTGAATTGGCACAACTTCGTGGCAAGAAAGTGACCAGCATTGACAAGCAAAATGTTTTGGCAACGTCTAAATTGTGGCGCCAGATTGCTGAAGAAGTAGCCACAGAATTTCCAGACGTTACCTTGGAACACCAATTGGTGGACAGCGCAGCCATGATTATGATTACCAATCCGTCGCGTTTTGATGTGGTGGTGACGGAAAATCTTTTTGGGGATATTTTGTCTGACGAATCCAGCGTTTTGCCTGGAACTTTGGGCGTGATGCCATCAGCCAGCCATTCGGACAAAGGGCCAAGCCTTTACGAACCCATTCATGGCTCAGCGCCAGATATTGCAGGGCAGGGCATTGCCAATCCTGTTAGCATGATTTTGTCTGTTGCCATGATGTTGCGTGAGAGTTTTGGCGAAGTGGCTGGAGCAGAATTGATTGAAAATGCGGTAGATAAGACTTTCAATCAAGGGATTTTGACACGAGATTTGGGTGGAACGGCTTCAACGGCTGATATGACCGCCGCGATTATTGCCAATCTATGAGCACTAAAGCCGTTGTTTTTCTCCTGTTTGTGTTGTGGAATAGCCTCGTTTTTGCCAGCTATGGTTTGGATAAGAGGAGGGCAAGGCGTGGTTCTTGGCGGATTTCAGAGAAAACCTTGCTTTTGGAAAGTCTTTTCTTGGGAGGAATAGGCGCCTTTCTAGGTGGAAAAGTCTTTCGCCACAAGACACGAAACAGGTATTTCAGACTGGTTTGGTACTTGGGTTTGTTAGGAGATATAGCCTTTTTGTACTGGCTTGTCTGGCTATGGCGATAAGGGATATTTAAAGGGAATGTAATAAAGGAAAGTGGAGGTTGAAATGAGCGGAAAATCAATTTTTGATAAACTTTGGGAGCGTCATGTGGTGACAGGAAAAGAGGGCGAGCCGCAACTCATGTATGTTGACCAGCATTATATTCATGAGGTGACTAGTCCGCAGGCTTTTCAAGGGCTGAGGGATGCAGGTCGCAAGGTGCGCCGTCCAGATTTAACCTTTGGAACAACAGACCACAATGTGCCAACGGTGGATATTTTTAACATTCGTGATTTGATTTCTAAAAATCAAATTGATACCTTGGCTAAAAACGTTGCGGAATTTGGTATTGATGCGGCGACGCACGGCAGCGAACGTCAGGGAATTGTTCACATGGTTGGGTCTGAAATAGGTCGCAGTCAGCCAGGAAAATTCATTGTTTGTGGGGATAGTCACACGGCGACACACGGTGCTTTTGGAGCGATTGCCTTTGGTATTGGGACTTCAGAAGTAGAGCACGTATTTGCCACGCAATGTATTTGGCAAGTAAAACCTAAAAAAATGAAGGTGGAATTTGTCGGAAAACCGCAAAGAGGGGTGTATTCAAAAGACTTTATTCTAGCTTTGATTGCTCAATACGGTGTTGATGCTGGTGTGGGTTATGCGGTTGAATATTGCGGGGAAGCCATTGATGCCTTATCGATGGACGAACGCATGACCATTGCCAATATGTCGATTGAGTTTGGGGCTAAGATGGGCTTGATGAATCCTGACCAAAAAACCTTTGATTATGTCAAAGGACGAGAAGCCGCACCAAAAGGGGAAGCATTTGAAGAAGCTGTCGCAGATTGGAAAAACTTGGTTTCAGACCCTGACGCGACTTATGACAAGGTGATTACCATTGATGTGTCAGAACTAGCACCGATGGTGACTTGGGGCACCAATCCAGAAATGGGCGTTGCCTTTGGGCAACCTTTCCCAGCCATTAAAGACATCAATGACGAGCGCGCTTATCGTTACATGGGAATGCAGCCTGGCGATAAGGCAGAAGATATTGATTTAGGTTATGTGTTTATTGGGTCTTGTACCAATGCCCGCCTGTCAGACCTTGAATTAGCCGCTAAAATTGTCAAAGGCAAACACATCGCACCCAATTTGACCGCTATCGTTGTTCCTGGGTCACGTCCTGTCAAACAAGAGGCAGAGCGCTTGGGGCTTGATGTTATTTTTAAAGAAGCTGGCTTTGAGTGGCGAGAACCAGGGTGTTCGATGTGTCTCGGCATGAATCCAGACCACGTTCCAGAAGGGGTGCATTGTGCATCAACCAGCAATCGTAATTTTGAAGGGCGACAAGGTTTTGGGGCTAGAACGCACCTGTGCAGTCCAGCCATGGCGGCAGCGGCAGCTATTGCAGGCCAATTTGTTGATGTTCGCCAGCTCGCAGAAGTTCAGTAAAGGAGAAAAAACATGGAAACATTTACCGTTTACACAGGAAAATCCGTTCCTTTGATGAACGATAATATTGATACCGACCAGCTGATTCCCAAGCAATTTTTGAAAGCGGTCGATAAAAAAGGCTTTGGGAAAAATTTGCTTTTTGAGTGGCGTTATCTCAATGACAACTACGATGAAAATCCTGATTTTGTGTTCAACAAGCCTGAATACCGTGGGGCGACCATTTTGATTACAGGGGATAATTTTGGCTCTGGGTCATCGCGTGAGCACGCGGCTTGGGCCTTGGAAGATTATGGTTTTCGTTGCGTTATCGCAGGCTCTTTTTCAGATATTCACTATAATAACGAATTGAAAAACGGGATGCTACCTATTGTTCAGCCTCTAGAGGTTCGAGAAACACTGGCGGCATTGCCAGCAGGAGAAGAGATAACAATTGATTTGCCCAACCAAGTGATTCAATGCTCTGCAGGGACTTTTCCTTTTGACATTGACGGAGAATGGAAACGCAAATTGGTTCTTGGACTTGATGACATCGGCATTACGCTTCAATATGAGCAACTCATTGCCGATTATGAGGCTAAACGTCCGACTTACTGGCAATAAACGCAAGAGGGAAATCAACCCTCTTTTCTTTTTATGCATTTTAGAAATATGACGGTCCGTCCATTTTTTGGTATAATAAAGCTTATGAATAAGACACAGAAAATTGAAAACTATCAGATGATGTTGGCGCAAGCACAAGCGCTTTTTGCTAACGAGAAAAACCTTTTGCCAAATTTATCAAACGCCAGTGCCTTGCTGAATATGACCTTGCCAAACTCTGTTTTTACAGGTTTTTACTTGTTTGACGGTCAAGAATTGCTCCTTGGGCCTTTCCAAGGTGGGGTTTCTTGCGTTCACATTGCCCTTGGAAAAGGGGTTTGTGGCGAATCTGCAGCCAAACAAGAAACGATGATTGTGGCTGATGTTACCAAACACGCCAATTACATTGCTTGCGATTCAGCTGCAATGAGTGAAATCGTTGTGCCAATGGTCAAAGATGGTCAATTGGTTGGTGTTTTGGATTTAGACTCACGTTTAACCAATGATTATGACGCTATTGACCAAGAGTATTTGGAACAATTTGTGGCGCTGCTTGTCGAAAAATCGTATTGGAATTTGGATATGTTTGGAGTTGAAAAATAATGTATCAAGCGCTTTATCGAAAATACCGTAGCCAGACTTTCGATGAGATGGTGGGGCAAACGGTTATTTCGACGACCTTAAAACAAGCGGTCGCTTCGGGAAAAATTAGCCATGCCTACCTCTTTTCAGGACCTCGTGGAACAGGTAAAACAAGTGCGGCTAAAATTTTTGCCAAAGCGATGAACTGTCCAAATCAAGTTGACGGTGAACCTTGTAACCATTGTGACATTTGCCGAGATATTACCAATGGCAGTCTTGAGGACGTGATTGAAATTGATGCGGCTTCCAATAACGGTGTTGATGAAATTCGTGAAATCCGTGACAAATCGACCTACGCTCCTAGCCGAGCAACCTACAAGGTTTATATCATCGACGAAGTGCATATGTTGTCAACAGGCGCTTTTAATGCCTTGCTAAAGACCTTGGAAGAACCTACTGAAAATGTTGTTTTTATCTTGGCAACAACGGAGTTGCATAAGATTCCAGCAACTATTTTGTCGCGTGTCCAACGGTTTGAATTTAAGGCTATTAAGTTGGCGGATATTCGCGAACATTTGGTAGAGATTTTGGAGAAAGAAGGCATTGGGTATGACCCAGACGCTTTGACCTTGATTGCACGTTGTGCAGAAGGTGGGATGCGGGATGCCTTGTCTATCTTGGACCAAGCTCTCAGTTTAACCACTGATAATCAGGTGTCGCTAGCCATTGCCGAAGAAATCACAGGCAGCATTTCAATGGTTGCCCTAGATGACTTTGTGGCTAACGTTTTAGCCAATCAGACCACCCAAGCCCTAGCTAATTTGGAAACCATTTTTAATAATGGAAAGAGCATGAACCGCTTTGCGACAGAGTTGCTCAATTATTTTCGGGACCTTTTAGTGGTGCAATCTGGTGGGGAAAACACGCATAACAGCTCGACTTTCCAAGCTAATTTGGAAGTTTCACAAGATGATTTGTTTCACATGATTGACCTTGTGACCAAGCGCCTGCCTGAGATTAAAACGAGCTTGCAGCCTAAAATCTATGCTGAAATGCTCACCATTCAATTGTCAGAATGGCATAAAACCGCTGTAAGCCAAGACTTGCCAGAAAATATCTCTGAAGAGTTTGAGGCTTTGAAGGCTGAAATCAAGGACCTAAAACAGCAATTAGCCAAGGTATCGACGTCACCAGTGCCGAAAGAAACTCGGAAAAACACGGCCAAAGGCTTTACCTTTAAAGTGGACCGTGGCAAGATTTTGAAAATCATGGAAGAAACGGTGGCAGATAGCCGCACGTCAAGGGCCTATCTAGATGCACTCAAAGGGGCTTGGAACGAGATTTTAGACAGCATCTCCTCGCAAGACCGAGCCTTGCTGAATGGGTCAGAACCTGTTTTAGCCAATCAAGAAAATGCCATCTTGGCTTTTGAGGCTGCTTTTAATGCCGAGCAGGTCATGAAACGATCAAATTTAAACGATATGTTTGGCAATATCTTGAGCAAGGCTGCTGGCTTTTCACCGAATATTCTAGCGGTGCCACGCAAAGATTTTGATAGCATTCGACAAGAATTTGCTCAAAAGCTCAAGAAACAAAAACAAGGTCAGGTGCCAGAAGAAAAACAAGACACCAGTTTTATTCCAGAAGGGTTTGATTTTCTCACTGAAAAAATCCAAACCGTTGACGATTAAAAAAGAGTTTTCAATTAAGAAACTCTTTTACTATATGATGAAGGGAACTGAGTAAATCCTATGACAAAAGGTCGTTTTATATTTATTGCACTGATGTGTGCTTTGGAAACTTTTTATTTAAATGATTGTGTGTTTGAAGGGGATTACTTATTTGCCTTCTTTTGGGGCTTTTTGCTCTATCGTGACCTTCGGCATGTTTATCTTATCGATAAGGTGGTTAATAACCTCTGATTTATTGCCAAGAGGAGAGGCTGATTTCACCGCTACGCAGGAGTTTTTCCTGTCCATTATCAAGTGTTACCAGCAGATGCCCTTGATTGGTCACATCTGTAGCGACTCCTGAGAATAATTGGTCATTTTCCATAAAAGTCACTTGTTTGTTCAAAACAAGTGATTTTTCTTTATACACTTTAATCAAATCTTTTTCGGGAATGGTGAAAAAAAGCTTCCAAATTTCTGTGATGAGCTGATTGCGCGTGATGCTTGGTGGCTGATGAAAGAGAGAAGTTGCTTTGTTTGCCAAATCCTCAGGAAAATCTTGCAGGTAAAAATTGATGCCGACTCCGATGATGACATCTGTGATAAGCCCTGTTTCGACAGAAGAAATAGCTTCTGTCAAAATACCAGCTATTTTTTTGCCATCAAGATAGATGTCGTTGACCCATTTAATGTCTGTGTCAATGCCCGTCAATCGAGAAATGGCTTTGACCACGCTTGAAGCAACCATAAGCGTGTAGGGTTTCATGTCTTCAAAAGGAACGTTAGGTTTAAGGTGCATCGACATATAAATCCCCCCTTGCGGAGAGGTGTAAAATGGTCTGCCAAATCGCCCTTTTGCCATTTTTTGATAAGGAGCCAGATAAAGGTGAGGTGTTTTGGCTGTTTCTAAATGATTTTTGGCATCTAACTGGGTTGAATCGCTATCTTCATTTAAGGTCACAGGGGTATGCAGATTTTTGGCAATTTCTTCAGGCAAAAGCAGGTCGCTCGCAATAAGGCGGTAGCCCTTTTTTTTGACCGAATCAATCTGAACTCCCTTTTTTTCCAAAGTTTTCACAGCTTTCCAAATGGCACTCCGAGAAATCCCCAAATTCTGTGCCAAAGCTTCCCCACTCACATAATCAGGATGGGTGCTGAGGTAATGATACAATTTTTCGTAAGTTTTCATGCTTTTAGTATAATACATTTGAGCCTTGGCTGGCTAGTCCCAACTAAGAGAATGTACTTTTTTCAGCTGGCTATAGGTTTTTGGGCTAAAAAATGGTACAATAAACAGGTTAATGAGTCCCGATAAGACAATCTTGCCTATTTTCAAAGGGAGATTGGTACTTTGTAACTCTCGTTGTTTGCTAGCAAATAACGGTAAATCCTATGGTATTTCTAAAAATGAGTAATGCCATGGTATTTTTTAACAACTGCTTTTTATGGTGTCATATCAAGCAATTTTTAAAATTTTTAAGGGGGGACATTTTTTATGTCAGAACGTAAACTTTTCACGTCTGAATCTGTTTCTGAAGGGCATCCAGATAAGATTGCAGACCAAATTTCAGATGCTATTTTAGATGCTGTGCTGGAGCAAGATCCTGACGCACACGTTGCCGCAGAAACAGCTGTTTATACAGGTTCAGTCCATGTTTTTGGAGAAATTTCTACATCAGCTTATGTTGATATCAATCGTATTGTTCGTGATACGATTGCCGAAATTGGTTATACGAATGCGGAATATGGCTTTGCTGCAGAATCAGTTGGGGTGCATCCGTCTTTGGTTGAGCAATCGCCAGACATTACTCAAGGGGTTAATGAGGCCCTTGAAGTCCGTGGTCATGCCAATCAAGACCCATTGGATTTGATTGGAGCAGGTGACCAAGGTTTGATGTTTGGATTTGCCATTGATGAAACACCTGAATTGATGCCATTGCCAATTTCGCTTTCTCATAAATTGGTGAAAAAATTGGCGGATTTGCGTAAATCAGGTGAGTTGACTTACTTGCGTCCAGACGCTAAATCTCAAGTAACGGTTGAATACGATGAAAACGACAAGCCTGTTCGTGTGGATACGGTCGTGATTTCAACCCAACACGCTCCTGAGGTTAGCAACGAGCAAATTTACCAAGATGTTGTAAACAAGGTGATTAAGGCTGTTATTCCTGAAAAATACCTAGACGATGATACGACATTCTTGATTAATCCGACAGGGCGTTTTGTTATCGGTGGACCGCAAGGAGATTCAGGTCTAACTGGTCGTAAGATCATCGTGGATACTTACGGTGGTTATGCGCGTCACGGTGGCGGTGCCTTCTCAGGTAAAGATGCCACTAAGGTTGACCGCTCAGCTTCTTATGCCGCGCGCTATATTGCCAAAAATATCGTTGCTGCTGGTTTGGCTAGCAAAGCAGAGGTGCAATTGGCTTACGCTATCGGTGTGGCTCAGCCAGTTTCTGTTCGTGTGGACACTTTCGGAACAGGTACCGTTGCTGAAAACAAAATCGAAGCAGCCGTTCGTCAGGTCTTTGACCTACGCCCAGCAGGTATCATCCAAATGCTTAATTTGAAACGTCCGATTTACCGTCAAACTGCCGCTTATGGCCACATGGGACGCACAGATATTGATTTACCGTGGGAAAAATTAGATAAAGTGGATGCCCTAAAAGCAGCCATCGACTAAATAAAACAATCGTTGTATCATGTATACAGCGATTTTTTATAACATAGGTTATATTTTTCTCTTTTTATGGCGGCAATTGATTTGTCAATCAGCATAATATGTGATAAAATGATAAAGTTGAATTCTAGCAGAAAGTTTTGAATATATGCGTAAAATTGTAATTAATGGTGGCAAACCTTTAAAGGGTGAAGTTGCTATTTCGGGTGCAAAGAATAGTGTAGTCGCTTTGATTCCTGCTACTATCCTTTCAGATGACGTTGTCACATTGGACGGTGTTCCTGACATTTCCGATGTTGATAGCCTAATTGAGATTATGGAAATCATGGGGGCAAAGGTAAAGCGAGAAGGCGATACGCTTGAAATTGACCCTCATGCCGTTAAAAATCAACCAATGCCTTATGGCAAAATCAATAGCCTTAGAGCGTCTTACTACTTTTATGGGAGTTTGTTGAGTCGTTTTGGTGAGGCAACAGTGGGCTTGCCTGGTGGTTGTGACCTAGGTCCACGTCCCATTGACCTTCATTTGAAAGCTTTTGAAGCTATGGGAGCCTCTATTTCCTATGAAGGTGAAGCCATGCGTCTATCAACAGAAGGTGAGCCGATTCACGGGGCACACATTTACATGGACACGGTGAGCGTTGGGGCAACCATCAATACCATGTTGGCGGCGACTAAGGCAAAGGGACGTACAACGATTGAAAATGCGGCGCGTGAGCCAGAAATCATTGATGTGGCGACCTTGTTGAATAACATGGGAGCTCATATCCGCGGGGCTGGTACAGATATCATCACGATTGAAGGGGTTGACTACCTGCACGGGACACGCCACCAAGTCATTCCTGACCGTATCGAAGCAGGGACTTATATTGCTCTAGCGGCAGCAATTGGGGAAGGTATCCGCATCACCAACGTGCTTTATGAGCATTTGGAGAGTTATATTGCCAAGCTTGAAGAAATGGGCGTTCGCATGACGATTGAAGAAGATGAGATTTTTGTTGAAAAGCAATCCACCTTGAAAGCGGTAACGGTGAAAACCTCTCCTTATCCAGGCTTTGCGACGGATTTGCAACAACCCATCACACCTTTGCTCTTGAAAACAGAAGGGCGTGGCATGATTTTAGATACGATTTATGAAAAACGCATCAATCATGTGGCGGAGTTGGCTCGAATGAGTGCAGATATTTCAACGGTTGGTGGTCGCATTGTTTACCAAGGTCCAAACAAATTAACAGGAACAGTGGTGAAAGCATCTGACTTGCGTGCGGGAGCAGCTCTTGTGATTGCAGGTTTGATGGCAGAAGGCCGTACAGAAATTACCAATGTCGAATTTATTTTGCGTGGTTATTCAAGTATCATTGAAAAACTCACTTCTTTGGGTGCTGATATTGCATTGATTGAAGAGTAAAAAGGGGCTACGAGTTAGCCTCTTTTTGATTAGTTAAAAAGAAGGTGTGTTATAATAGGGACATGGATATTTGGACACAATTAGGGCGGTATGCTTCGTTTGAAACCGACCGTACCCGCTTACGCCCTTTTGCTTTTTCAGACCGCTTGGATTTTTTTGATATTTGTCAGGATGCTGACAATTTGCGTTTTATTTTTCCAAGTTGTCAGGCTCAAGCCGAAAGTGATTACGTCATGGTTCACTATTTTATGAAAGAGCCGCTTGGGGTTTGGGCAATTGAGGACAAGGTGAGCGGCAAGATGATTGGTTGCATTCGCTTTGAAAAATTGGACAGCCGCCGTGCGACGACTGAAATTGGCTATTTTTTGCACCGCGATTTTTGGGGACAGGGTCTGATGACTGAGTGTTTAAAAACGCTTTGCTTTTTGAGCTTTCAAGAATTGGGGCTGCAAGGTTTGCGCATTGTGGCACATAAGGAAAATATTGCCAGCCAAAAAGTGGCGGAAAAATCAGGTTTTTGTTTAAAAAGGCGATTTAAAGGGAGCGACCGTTACACCCATAAAATGCGGGATTATGTGGATTATCAATTGAACAGGAGGGATTACCGTTATGAGTAAGCATCAACAAATATTGGAATACTTGGAAAATCTTCCTGTTGGGAAACGCGTTAGCGTACGCAGCATCTCCAATCACCTTAACGTGAGCGATGGAACTGCCTACCGTGCCATAAAAGAAGCTGAAAATCGTGGCATCGTGGAAACCAAGCCACGCAGCGGTACTGTGCGCATTGAGAAAAAATCAACCGTTCGTATTGAACGCCTCACCTATGCTGAAATTGCTCGCATCACGGATTCGGAAGTTTTGGCAGGAAAATCAGGCCTGCACCGTGAATTTAGCAAATTTACGATTGGTGCCATGACCCGTGACAATGTTTTGCACTACCTCGTCAAAGGCGGGCTTTTGATTGTTGGGGACCGAGAAAATATTCAATTGCTGGCGCTAGAAAAGCAAAATGCCATTTTGGTGACAGGTGGCTTGCCCGTTTCAGAAAATGTGCTTTGCTTGGCAGATGAATTGGCCATTCCTGTCATGGTGTCCCATTATGACACCTTTACCGTGGCAACCATTATCAATCACGCCTTGTCTAATTTGCAAATCAAACGCGATTTGACGACCGTTGAGCAATTTTACCAAAAGAAAGACGATTACGGTTTCTTGCGAGAAGGCGATACCATTGGCGAATTTAATGACATGATTAAGCAGACGCGTAATGTCCGTTTTCCTGTCATCAATGACAAAAACGTGGTCATTGGGGTGGTCAGTATGCTAGATGTCTTGGGCAAGGAAAATGCAACGCCCATCAAAAGCATCATGTCCCGCAATTTGATTGTGGCAAAACCGCAAGCCAGTCTTGCCAATATTAGCCAAAAAATGATTTTTGAAGATTTGAATATGTTGCCTGTTGTGGCGGAAGATTTGACCTTGTTGGGTGTCATCACCAGACGTCAGGTGGTCGAAAACCTCCCCAACCTCCAACATTCTCACCTTCACACTTACAGCGAGCAGCTGTTGGCTAGTTTGCATCAAGAAGATGATGTTTATCGTTTCACTGTGAAACCAACCATGATTGATAGCTCGGGTAATTTTTCACAAGGCATTTTGACCGAATTTCTCAAAGACATTAGCGTGCGGGTATTGACCAAGAAATACCAAAAAAACATTGTCATGGAGCAGCTCATGCTTTATTTTGTGCGTGCCGTGCAAATTGACGATTGCTTGGAAATTCGCCCACGATTGATAACGGAAAAACGCCGTAGTTCTGTCATTGATTTTGAAATTTTGCTGGACAATCAAATCGTCGCAAAAGCTTTGGTGACAACGAAAATTAACTGAGAGCTTACGGGCTATTTTTGACCTTTACACCAGTTCGGTGTATAATGAATACTGATTAATTTTGAACGATGAAAAGGGAGTACAAACGATATGATTACATTAAAATCAACTCGTGAAATTGAAGCTATGGACCGTGCAGGTAATTTTCTAGCTTCAGTTCACATTGGTTTACGTGACTTAATCAAACCAGGCTTGGATATGTGGGAAGTGGAAGAATATGTGCGTCGTCGCTGTAAAGAAGCCAACGTATTGCCCCTTCAAATTGGGGTGGATGGTTCTGTAATGGACTACCCCTATGCCACTTGTTGTGGTTTAAATGATGAAGTGGCTCACGCTTTTCCACGTCACTACATTTTAAAAGAAGGCGATTTGCTTAAAGTTGATATGGTTTTGAGTGAACCGCTTGATAAATCTGTTGTGGACGTGTCAAAATTGGACTTTGACAATGTTGCTCAAGTGAAAAAATATACCCAATCTTACTCAGGTGGTTTGGCGGATTCTTGCTGGGCTTATGCAGTTGGAAATGTTTCAGAAGAAGTTAAAAACTTGATGGACGTTACCAGAGAATGCCTTTATATCGGTATTGAAAAAGCGGTTGTCGGCAATCGTATCGGTGATATCGGTGCAGCCATTCAAGAATACGCTGAAAGCCGTGGTTACGGTGTGGTTCGTGATTTAGTTGGTCACGGTGTTGGTCCAACTATGCACGAAGAACCAATGGTGCCTCATTATGGTAAGGCTGGTCGTGGGCTTCGCTTGCGTGAAGGCATGGTCTTGACCATTGAACCAATGATTAACACAGGCACTTGGGAAATTGATACGGATATAAAAACTGGTTGGGCTCACAAAACCCTAGATGGCGGCTTGTCATGCCAATACGAACACCAATTTGTGATTACCAAAGATGGTCCAGTTATCCTAACTAGCCAAGGAGAAGAAAGAACGTATTAAGCATGGAGCGTAAGCAACAACGATTAGATGCTTTGTTGTCTAAATTGCAGTGGCAGCCATTACAAGTTTATGTCAAACATTATCAAAGTGCAGAGATGGATTTATCGGCTGTCGCAGTTGCTTACTACCTCATGTTGACAGCTTTTCCCTTGATTGTGATTGCTGCAAATATCTTTCCCTATCTCAATTTAGACATCTCAGTCTTATTGTCGTTTATGGAGAAAAATTTGCCAACCAATATCTATCCAACGGTTTCTGCCATTACCACGGATATTTTTTCAAACCCATCTGGCGGTATTTTGGGAGTGGCGACTTTGACGGCCTTTTGGACCATGTCCAAATCACTAACATCACTGCAAAAAGCCATCAATAAGGCTTATGGTGTATCACAACACAGGGATTTTGTGGTGGGGCGTTTGATTGGCATTTTAGCTGGTCTGCTCATTTTGTTCCTCTTGACCTTTGTGCTGATTTTTTCATCTTTTTCAAAAGCTATTTTGCAACTCATCAGCCGTCATCATCCTTTAGATGACACACTGGTAAAAATGCTTTTGAGCCTAGCACAACCCGTCACGGTGCTGACCATTGTGTTTGGCATTATGATTTTGTATTTCATTTTGCCCAATGTTAAAATTCGGTGTTTCCGCTTCATTTTGCCAGGAACCGCTCTGACCTCTATTGTTCTTGTTTTCCTGAATAATTTATTTAGTCAGTATGTTTTGAGGACTTTTGAACGCATGGTTGACCTTAAAGTTTTCGGGTCGATTATGATTTTTGGTTTGATGATGTGGTTCATCTTTTTGGCACGCATTTTGATTTTGGGGGCTGTTTTCAATGCCACTTATCAAGAGCTGAGTCAAGGCAAGATGGAAAGCAGACGTGGGGATGTCTTATCCATTTTAAACCGCCGAAAAAAGAACACCCCATCAGATAAAAAAGACAAGTAAAAAAGCTATCATTTTAAGAGAATGGTAGCTTTTATTGATTATCTCGGAAAACAAGTAACTTACTGAGCACGTAGTTTAGGACGATGATAAGCACTTGCGAGAAGATGGTTTCCACCATGTTGACCATGGCGATGTTATCGTTGACGAATTGTCCGATAATTTGTGGGTATTTGGTAACGAGAAGGTAAGCCAAAGCCAAGTCCAACACAAGGGTTGCCAAGCGAGCCATGAAAAATTTGACCAAACGTCTGAACCAGCCCGTGCGAACTTGGTTAAAAACAAAATAATCATTGGTCACAAAGGCAAAAATAATGGCAACAATGTTAGCGACAACGGCTGAAAAGGTCGCTGATTGGGTGAGTGAGAAAAAGGCTACCCGAGTTACCATGTAAACAAGGGTTGTCAAGACACCGAAAAACAAGTATTTAAAAACTTCGTTAGAGATTAATTTTTTCATAGAACTACTATATCAAATTTTTGGTATTTGTGCTATACTTTAAAATGTTGTGCAAACGACCCTTGACGCTTATTTCCCTTTCGTCAAGCATATTAAAGACGTGGAGTGTAAAACTCTGACGTTAAAGGAGAAAGTTATGAAATCATTGACTGTTCGTGACCTTGCTCAAGTGGCTTTTGTGGCTGCTTTGTATGTTGTTTTAACGATAACACCGCCTTTAAATGCCATTTCCTACGGTGCCTACCAATTTCGTGTATCAGAAATGTTGAATTTTATGGCTTTTTACAATCGTAAGTATATTATTGGTTTGACACTGGGTTGTATGATTGCCAATTTTTACAGTTTTGGTTTGATTGATGTTGTCGTCGGAAGTTTATCAACGCTTGTTTTTGTAAGCTTGGGTGTTATGCTCTTTGACCGCTACAAGGACCAATATCTATTTAATGGCTTGTTTAATAAGGCTTTCTTTTATTTTTCGTTTTTCTTTTCAGCGTCTATGTTCACAGTCGCATTAGAATTGCATTTCTTTGGTGCACCTTTCTGGTTGACTTGGTTCACCACAGCTATGGGAGAATTGGCATCCTTGCTTATCGGTTCTCTGATCATGGACCGATTAAGCAAGCGCATCAATCTCAGTGCTTAAGCATAAGGCAAAGCTTTCTTTTGAAGAAGGCTTTTTTCGTTTCCTTTTTGTTAAGAATTCGTAAACTTTTAGTAAGACTTTTTGACAATATATGTTAAAATAATAGTATGAAAAAGCGTATTCAAAACCTGGTTGACCTACTCAACCAATACCGAAAAGAGTATTATACAGACGATAAACCAACGGTGTCAGATAGTGAATATGACGTCCTTTACCGTGAATTAGTTGACCTTGAAAAAGCACATCCAGAGTGGATTTTACCCAATAGCCCAACACAAGAAGTCGGTGGGCTTATTTTAGAGGGCTTTGAAAAGTACCAACACCAAGTTCCTCTATATAGCTTACAAGATGCCTTTTCACGTGAAGAATTGGACGACTTTGACCGCCGTGTCAAATCAGAATTTCCAAATGCCTCTTACATGGCTGAGTTGAAAATTGATGGCTTGTCTATTTCGCTGGTTTATGTCGACGGTGTCTTGCAAGTGGGGGCGACTCGTGGCGATGGTTCGGTTGGCGAAAATATCACTGAAAATGTCAAACGCATCAAGGATATTCCCCACCGTTTGAAAGAACCGCTCACGATTACTGTGCGTGGTGAGGCTTACCTTCCCAAACAATCCTTTGACAAAATCAACGAAGAACGTCGTGAAAATGGACAGACTGAATTTGCCAATCCTAGAAATGCAGCGGCGGGTACTCTGCGTCAGTTAAATACGGCAGTTGTTGCTAAGCGCCAACTGGCTACTTTCTTGTACCAAGAAGTAGGAGCAACTCAGATGACCACACAAAATGCGGTCTTGGATGAGCTGGCGCGTTATGACTTTTCGGTGAATACTAAGCGTATCACCACGTCATCGATGGATGAGATTTGGACCTTTATCCAAGACATCGCTGAAGAGCGTGACCGTTTGCCTTATGATATTGACGGGATTGTTATCAAGGTAAACAGCCTAGCCATGCAAGAAGAACTTGGTTTCACAGTGAAAGCACCACGCTGGGCCATTGCTTATAAATTTCCGGCAGAGGAAAAGGCAGCTGAAATCCTATCCGTTGACTGGACCGTTGGACGAACAGGGGTAGTGACGCCAACCGCTAACTTAACACCCGTTCAATTGGCAGGGACGACCGTTAGCCGAGCAACCTTGCACAATGTGGACTACATTGCCGAAAAAGACATTCGTATCGGTGATACGGTTATTGTTTACAAGGCTGGGGACATTATTCCTGCTGTTCTTCATGTGGTTGAAAGTAAACGCGACCAGCAAGTACCGATGCCAATTCCGACACAGTGCCCATCTTGCGGTAGCGAGTTGATTCATTATGAGGATGAAGTGGCTCTGCGTTGCATCAACCCACTTTGTCCAAGCCAAATTCAAGAGCGTTTGACCCATTTTGCTAGCCGTGATGCCATGAACATTACTGGTTTAGGACCGTCAATGGTCAAAAAACTTTTCGAGGCCAATTTGGTTCATGATGTGGCGGATATTTACCAGTTGAGCGTGGCGGATTTGCTGACTTTGGATGGTGTCAAAGAAAAATCAGCAGAAAAACTCTATCAGGCTATTCAGGTTTCCAAGGCTAATTCTGCGGATAAATTGTTGTTTGGCTTGGGAATTCGTCATGTGGGAGCTAAGGTTAGCCGCCAATTATTAGAAGTTTTTGAAACGATTGATGCGTTAGAGCAAGCACCCGTGGATGCGATTGCTAACATTGATGGCATTGGAAATGTCATCGCTAATTCTCTGCACAGCTATTTTGCAAAAGAAGAAGCCCAGACCTTGCTGGCAGAATTGCGAACAGTTGCGGTTAATTTTGCTTATCTAGGTCAAAAAGCGTCCGCTGATGCCCAATTGTCAGGCTTGACCATCGTATTGACTGGAAAATTGGAGCATTTCACTCGCAATGAAGCCAAGGAAAAATTGCAAGCATTGGGAGCAAAAGTAACTGGTAGTGTGTCTAAAAAGACAGACCTTGTGATTGCTGGGGCTGAGGCAGGCTCAAAATTGGACAAGGCACAAAGTTTGGGCATTACCATTCGTGATGAGGAATGGTTAGCAGGTTTATAATGGATGTCGAGGTATTTTATGGAAAAGACAAAAAAACGTGCACGTTTAATCTATAATCCCACTTCTGGACAAGAAATCATGAAAAAAAATGTCGGAGAAGTATTGAATATATTGGAAGGGTATGGCTATGAGGCCTCTGCATTTCAGACGACCCCAGAACCTAATTCAGCCCGAGATGAAGCGAAACGAGTGGCTCAAGACCATTTTGACTTGGTCATTGCAGCTGGTGGTGATGGCACCATTAACGAAGTGGTTAATGGGATTGCACCGCTGGAACACCGTCCAAAAATGGCTATCATCCCAACAGGAACAACCAATGATTTTGCACGTGCCCTAAAAATTCCTCGTGGCAATCCTATCGAAGCGGCTAAGATTATCGGGAAAAATCAAACCATTGCCATGGACATTGGGCAAGCGCGTGAAGATGTTTATTTCATCAACATCGCAGCGGCGGGTTCTTTTACAGAATTAACTTACAGCGTGCCTAGCCAGCTCAAGACCATGTTTGGCTACTTGGCTTACTTGGCCAAAGGGGTGGAGTTGTTGCCTAGCATTCGGACGGTACCTGTTCGGATCACTTATGAAAATGGCGTCTTTGAGGGCGATGTTTCCATGATTTTTGCGGCCATTACTAACTCTGTCGGTGGTTTTGAGCAAATTGCCCCAGATGCCAAATTAGACGATGGCAAGTTTACCTTGATTTTAGTGAAAACGGCTAACCTCATTGAAATCCTGCACTTGATTCGCTTGGTGCTTGATGGTGGTAAGCACATTGGAGATAAACGCATTGAATACATCAAGACGGATTTTCTTAAAATTGAGCCTTTGTCTGATAGCAGAATGATGATTAACTTGGATGGCGAATACGGTGGCGATGCCCCAATCAAACTCCGTAACTTGAAAAATCACATCACATTCTTTGCCAATACCGATGAAATTTCAGACGATGCTTTGGTGTGGAACCAAGAGGATCGCGAATTAGAAGAAATGGCTCAAAAATTCTCAAAAGAAGTTGATGGATTAGATAATCATTAAAATATTTTTTGATAGAATATGATTTAACAGTCTAAAATGGTCGAAGGACCTTTTAGGCTTTTTTGTTTTTATTTAGGGTTTTTTAGTCCTCTTTTTTGTAAAGAATGTGTAACAGTTTTATCATTTTTAAAAAATATAAGAAAAATCTTGAAATTTTCATGACAGTATTTTAAAATCATGTTATAATTTTATTAAACATAAAGCGATTACAAAATATTAGCGACAGGGCTAGAAATTTGCCTGTATGGGATCTTTAAAATTGGAAATAGCCTTAGAACAAGGCTGTTTTTTGTTTAGCTTTATGTTTAATAAAAAGAGGGAGGATGTTTGATGGACGTAAGTGAAGCACTGAGAACTTTTGGAACGGGTGAAAATTACCATGCTCAGCACTATTTTGGTTTTCATAAGGAAAACCGAGACGGCAAAGATGGCTATGTTTTTAGAGTATGGGCTCCAAATGCTCAGGCTGTTCATCTTATCGGCGATTTTACACAATGGAGAGATAATCCACTGGCAATGAAGCGAAATGTAGCGGGGGTTTGGGAGGTATTTACAGACCAGCCTAAGCCAAATCAATTGTATAAGTACTTGGTGAAACGCTCAACAGGACATGAGGTTGAAAAGATTGACCCATTTGCGTTTTACTTTGAACAAAGACCAGGTACCGCTGCAGTCATCACGGATTTTCCAGAGAAGAAATGGAAAGACTCACTTTGGTTGGCGCGACGAAAACGGTTTGGTTTTCAAAAACGCCCAGTCAATATTTATGAAGTGCATGCTGGGTCTTGGAAGAAACACGCCGATGGTCGCCCTTACCAATTCAAGGAATTAACGGAAGAATTGGTGCCTTATTTGGTGGAGATGAACTATACGCATGTTGAATTGATGCCTTTGATGGCTCACCCTCTTGATGCCAGCTGGGGCTATCAGCTGATGGGCTATTTTGCATTTGAGAGCAGTTACGGAACACCTGTGGATTTTCAAAATTTCGTAGAGGCTTGTCACATCAATAATATCGGTGTTATTGTCGATTGGGTCCCTGGTCACTTTACCATAAATGATGATGCTTTGGCGTATTATGATGGCACGCCGACCTTTGAATATCAGGATTACGATCAAGCACATAATCGTGGCTGGGGAGCTTTAAATTTCGATCTTGGCAAAAATCAAGTTCAGTCCTTTTTGATTTCGAGTGCCAAGTTTTGGATTGATTATTACCACTTGGATGGGATCCGAGTTGATGCCGTCAGCAATATGATTCACCGTGACTACGATATTGGTCCTTGGACACCAAATAAAGATGGCGGCAACCGCAATTACGAGGGCTATCATTTTCTGCAAAAATTGAATACCGTCATTAAAGAAGCTTATCCTGACGTGATGATGATTGCCGAAGAAAGTACCAGCGGGACAAAAGTCACTGGCCCTGTGGAATGGGATTCGCTAGGGTTTGACTACAAGTGGAACATGGGATGGATGAACGACATCTTAAAATTCTATGAAGAAGATCCTGTTTATCGGAAATACGATTTTAATCTAGTGACTTTTAGTTTCATGTATGTTTTCTCGGAGAATTTCCTCCTAGCTTTGTCGCATGATGAAGTCGTGCATGGTAAAAAAAGCATGATGCACAAAATGTGGGGAGATCGCTACAATCAATTTGCAGGATTGAGAAACCTCTATACCTATCAGATTTGCCACCCAGGTAAGAAACTCTTGTTTATGGGAAGCGAATTTGGTCAGTTTTTGGAGTGGAAATACAATGACCAATTGGAGTGGGGAAATTTAGAAGACGACCTCAACCGTAAAATGCTTGGTTTCACCAGTCGTTTAAATCAATTTTACAAGGATAACAATGTGCTTTGGAAGATTGATGACAGCTATGATGGCATTGAAATCATTGATGCGGACAATAAAGATGAGACGGTCTTGTCCTTTATTCGCAAAAATGAAGAAGGGGATATGCTGGTCTGTATTTTCAATATGGTGCCAGTCGAGCGGAAAAACTTCACGATTGGGGTGCCAGTAGCGGGCGTTTATGAGGAAGTCTGGAATACCGAACTCGCTGAATTTGGCGGGGTTTGGCAAGAAAACAATCCACAAACACGCACTCAAGACGGGCTTTGGAAACATTATGAAAATACCTTGAGTTTCACCTTGCCAGCCTTGGGAGCAAGCATTTGGAAATTAAAACGGCGTATCATAAAAACTATTCCTAAGAAAGGAACATAAAATGAGAAATGAAATGTTAGCACTCATCCTCGCAGGAGGACAGGGGACACGTCTTGGAAAATTAACACAGAACATCGCCAAACCAGCGGTTCAGTTTGGTGGGCGTTATCGTATTATTGACTTTGCACTTTCAAACTGTGCTAACTCAGGCATTTCAAATGTTGGTATTATCACACAATACCAACCATTAGCCTTAAATAGCCACGTGGGAAATGGTTCAAACTGGGGGCTAGATGGCATCAATTCTGGTGCGACCATTTTACAACCTTATTCTGCTACGGAAGGGAATCGTTGGTTTGAAGGAACCAGCCATGCCATTTATCAAAATATGGATTATATTGATAGCATTGACCCTGAGTACGTTTTGATTTTGTCAGGGGACCATATTTACAAGATGGATTATGCGGATATGTTGCAAACCCATAAAGATAATATGGCTAGTTTGACGGTAGCTGTTATTGATGTGCCGTTGAAAGAAGCCAGCCGTTTTGGGATTATGAATACAGACACCAACGATAGAATTGTTGAATTTGAGGAAAAACCAGAACATCCAAAATCAACCAAGGCTTCAATGGGGATTTACATTTTTGATTGGAAACGCCTGCGTGAAGTCCTCATCAATGCTGAAAAAAATAACGTTGATATGTCTGACTTTGGTAAGAACGTGATTCCAGCTTACCTTGAAGCTGGGGACCGCGTTTACACTTACAATTTCAACGGCTACTGGAAGGACGTTGGAACGATTGAATCGCTTTGGGAAGCCAATATGGAATACATCGGGGAAGACAATGAGCTTCACAGCCGTGACCGCTCATGGAAGATTTATTCTAAAAACCTCATCGCTCCTCCTAATTTCATTACAGAAGAAGCTGATGTTAAAGATTCGCTCGTTGTCGATGGGTGCTTTATTTCGGGGAAAGTGGAGCATTCTATCCTATCAACCAATGTTCAGGTGAAAAAGGGAGCTCAGATTAAGGATTCCTTTATCATGAGCGGAGCAATTATTGGAGAAGGTGCCAAAATCACGCGTGCCATTATTGGGGAAAATGCCGTTATCGGTGATGATGTCGAAATTGATGGGACAAATGATGAAGTGCAAGTTGTGGGCTACGGTGAAGTAGTAGGAGGTCAAAATGAAGCGTGATAAATATACTGCAGTTTTGGGAAATGCGGTGGTCTACCATGATATGTCAACCTCGACTGAAAAACGTCCTTTGGCAAATCTGCCATTTGATGGCAAGTACCGTCTGATTGATTTTCCATTATCAAACCTAGCCAATGCAGGTATTCATAACATTTATGCTATCTTTAGAGGACACAATATTCACTCGGTTTTCGACCATGTGCGTAGCGGTCGTGAGTGGGGGCTAAATACGCTATTGAGCCATTATTTTCTTGGCTTTTACGAAGAACAACACAGCAGCGAGTTGGCCAATCGTGATTACTACGAACAGATTTTGACTTACTTAAAACGCTCAGGCAGTGAGCAAACGGTTTACATGAATTGTGACATCTTATGTAACATTGATTTGGCACAAGTCATTCACCTGCACGAAGTCAGCGACGGCAATATTACCGTTGTTTACAAAAAAATGCCTAAGGAAGCCATCTCTGATGCCAATGAAATCCTTGATATTGATGAAACCGACCATGTGATTAGACGCACGACTATTGATGACAATTTGGAATTGCAAAAAATGTCTGCTGATATTTATGTGGCTAAGACACCGTGGTTGATTAACCGCTTGGAAGAAGAAATGAAGCGAGAAGAGCCACGTCGTCTACGTTACTTCTTGCGTGAGTTGTCGCTCACTAGCAACGCTCTAGCCTTTGAATACACGGGCTATCTCTCAAATATCTTCTCTGTTAAATCTTACTACGATGCCAACATGGATATGCTCAATGCTCAAAAATTCTATTCATTGCTTTATACCAACCACAAGATTTATACGCGCGTGAAAAATGAAGAGGCGAGCTATTTCTCAAACGAATCACAGGTAACCAACGCCCAATTTGCGTCTGGTAGCATTGTGAAGGGACGTGTTGAGCATTCTATTGTGTCGCGTAATTGCTACCTTTCTAAAGATTCGCAAGTCACAGGTAGCATTCTCTTTCCAAAAGTAACGGTCGGTGAAGGTGCTGTGGTTGAAAATGCCATTGTCGATAAGAATGTTATCGTGCACCCAGGCGTTGTCATTCGAGGCACTAAGGAAAACCCACTTGTTATTAAAAAAGGTTTAGAAATCACTGAGGATATTATAGAATGAAACTATTGTTTGTTGCGGCAGAAGGGGCACCCTTTGCCAAGGCAGGCGGATTAGGCGATGTCATTGGGGCATTGCCTAAATCCCTTGTCAAAAAAGGTCATGAGGTTGCTGTGGTTCTGCCATATTATGACATGATTGATGTTAAATTTGGCGATCAAGTCGAAGACGTCCTGTATTACTACACCAATGTGGGTTGGCGTCATCAATACGTGGGCGTTAAGCGTTTGGTAAAAGATCAAGTCACGTTTTACTTTTTAGATAATCAATACTATTTTTTCCGTGGTCATATCTATGGCGATGGGGATGACGGGGAGCGCTTTGCTTTCTTCCAATTAGCTGCGATTGAATTGATGGAAAAAGTGGCTTTTATCCCTGACCTTGTCCATGTACATGATTATCACACAGCTATGATTCCTTTCTTGTTGAAGGAAAAATACCACTGGATTCAAGCTTATCAAGGCATTCGTACGGTCTTGACCATTCATAACTTAGAGTTTCAAGGGCAATACGACCCAGGAATGCTTTGGGATTTGTTTGGGGTTGGCTTTGAACGTTATGCTGACGGGACTTTACGCTGGAATGAGTGCCTTAACTGGATGAAGAGTGGGATTTTATATGCTGACCGCGTCACAACCGTTTCGCCATCTTATGCCCAAGAAATCAAAACTCCAGAATTTGGCAAGGGCTTGGACCAAATTCTACGCATGGAAAGTGGTAAACTAACAGGTATCACCAACGGTATTGACACTGACCTCTACAATCCTGAAACAGACCAATTGATTCCTTATGCTTTTTCTGCGTCGGATTTGACTGGAAAAATGCAGGATAAAAAAGCGCTTCAAGAGCGCCTTGGCTTGCCTGTGCGTGAAGACGTGCCTTTGATTGGGATGGTTTCCCGCTTAACAGACCAAAAAGGCTTTGGTTTAGTAGTCCATGAGCTGTGCCACCTACTTGAAAAAGATATCCAAATGGTGCTTTTGGGAACAGGTTATGACGGATTTGAAGCAAGCTTTTCTTGGTTTGCCCATGCTTTCCCAGACAAAATGTCTGCCAATATTACCTTTGACCTCGCCCTTGCCCAGCAGATTTATGCGGCTTGTGACCTCTTTTTGATGCCAAGTGCCTTTGAGCCATGTGGCTTGTCACAAATGATGGCTATGCGTTACGGCACCCTGCCTATCGTTCACGAAGTCGGTGGTTTGCGTGATACCGTTCTGCCTTACAACCCTTACGACCAGACAGGAACAGGCTTTAGTTTCCAAGAATTTTCAGGCTACTGGCTGACCAAAACCGTTGAAAGGGCCTTGGACCTTTATCATCATGACAAAGAAGCTTGGGAAATGCTGCAGCAAAATGCCATGGCTTGTGATTTTTCATGGGACACTGCCAGCCAAGCTTACGAGGACTTATATCGTTCTCTTTTCCAATAAAATTAACCAAAAGGAGCCTCTAAAAAGGCTTCTTTTTTACAAACTCCATACACAAAACAGACTCCCATTTTACATGGATTTGAAAGTAAACAAAGGTTAAGAATAATATGAGAAAACGCTTCCCTAATCTGCGATTTCGTTGACAATTCAGCAAAATAGGACTAAAATAACGGAGTAAAAAAATTTATAAAGGAGATTCATATCATGTTGAATTTAGCTATTTTAGCACTTGGTTTTGGTGTTCTAGGTGTCAGTATCGGTGAAGGTATCCTAGTAGCCAATGTAGCCAAATCAGCTGCACGTCAACCAGAAATGTTTAGCAAATTACAAACACTTATGTTCTTAGGGATTGCCTTCATCGAAGGTACATTCTTCGTACTTCTTGCTTGTACATTCTTCGTAACGACTAGATAACAGTTGGTATATCTTTAAGGGGGGGTAGAATTGGAAACTTCTGTGAATCCAACAGCGCAACTCTTTGGGATTGATTTTGACTTAACCATTCTCTCAATGTCACTGTTGACAGTGCTCATTACATTTTTGATTATCTTTATTTCAAGCCGCAATATGCAATTGAAACCAAAAGGAAAACAAAATGTGTTAGAGTGGGTGTATGAGTTCGTACAAGGAATTATTAAACCCAATCTTGGTCGCTATACTAGCAACTACAGTCTCCTCTTCTTTAGTTTATTCTTTTTCTTAGTGATTGCCAACAACATAGGGCTAGTCGCAAAAATTGAAATTGGTGGCTACAACTTTTGGTCATCTCCAACCTCTAACGCAGCCTACAACTTTGGATTGTCTTTGATGATGGCTGTTGTTATCCACGTTGAAGGTGTGCGTAAAAATGGTTTTAAGGAGTATTTGAAAGAATACCTCTCACCAACGCCAGCAATGTTACCAATGAATATTCTAGAGCAGTTTACGAACATCATTTCGTTGACGCTTCGTCTTTATGGTAATATCTTTGCCGGTGAAATCATTTTAGGATTGTTGGTGCAATTTTCAGATACTAGTATCTTTGCATGGCCAATAGCATTCGCCTTGAATGTTGTTTGGACAGGATTTTCGATCATGATATCTTGTATTCAAGCCTATGTATTTGTCATTTTGTCATCTGTTTACGTTGGTGACAAAGTGAATCACAAAGAATAATAAGAAAGGAGAAAGTATTTATGTCAACGCTTATTAATAGCACAAGTCTTGGTAACATTATTATTGTAACTGGCTCTTTTCTTCTCTTGCTTGTTCTCGTTAAATTATTTGCTTGGGACCAAATTACAGGCATTTTTAAGGCTCGTGAAGAGAAAATCGCCAATGATATTGATGATGCCAAAGCAGCTCGTGAAGAGGCTGAAGATTTGGCCGCTAAGCGTCAAACAGAATTAGCTGGTGCACGTTTGGAAGCAACGCAAATCATTGATGATGCCAAAGAAACTGGTAAAAATCAAGAAGCTAAAATCGTTGCTCAAGCGCATGAAGAAGCTAAACGTTTGAAAGAAAAAGCTAATCAAGACATCGCACTCAGTAAGGTAGAAGCCCTATCAAGTGTTAAAGGTGATGTTGCTGATTTAACCGTAATGTTGGCAGAAAAAATCATGGCGACAACGCTTGATAAGGAAGCTCAAAGCGATCTCATTGATAGTTATCTTGATAAGCTAGGAGATGCCTAATGGATAAAAAAACAGTAGCGCTTGTTGAACAGTATGCCAAAAGTTTCGTTGAAGTAGCTATTGAAAAAGATCAATTAGCAGCGCTTCAAGAAGAAACAGACGCCGTATTATCTGTTTTTCAGCAAACACGTTTAGCTAAAGTTTTATCAAGTATAGCTGTTTCGCGTGATGAAAAAGTAAAACTTGTTAGGTTGTTTCAAGAGTCTAGTTCAGTTTATATGAACAATTTTCTTGAGGTAATTTTACAAAACGAAAGAGAAGCGTTCTTAGAAGTGATTTTGAAGGAAGTCAAAGCGCAAATGGCTATCGCAAGCAATCAACATGATGCTGTGGTGACAACAGCTGTTGCTTTGACACCTAACCAAAAAGAACGTATCCTAGCGTTAATCTCCAAAAAATTTGGAATAACAGTAGGAAAATTGATTGAAAATATTGATGAGGCTATTCTTGGTGGCTTTATCATCAATGTGAACAACACAGTAATTGATACAAGCATTCAGCATCAATTACAAGAATTAAAAATGAATTTGAAATAGAAAGTGGTGTGACTTTTGGCAATTAATGCACAAGAAATTAGCGCTTTAATTAAAAAGCAAATTGAAAACTTCCAGCCAAATTTTGACGTCACAGAAACTGGTGTGGTCACTTATATCGGTGATGGTATCGCACGTGCTCGTGGTCTTGATAACACGATGAGTGGGGAACTTCTTGAATTTTCAAATGGTGCCTTTGGTATGGCTCAAAACCTTGAAACCAATGATGTTGGTATCATCATTTTAGGAGATTTCTCTACAATCCGTGAAGGCGATGTGGTAAAACGCACAGGTAAAATCATGGAAGTGCCAGTAGGTGAAGCCCTTATTGGACGTGTTGTTAACCCACTTGGTCAACCTGTGGATGGTCTTGGTGACATTAAAACCACAGCCACTCGTCCTGTTGAAGCACCTGCTCCAGGTGTTATGCAACGTAAATCAGTTTCTGAACCTCTTCAAACAGGCTTGAAAGCTATTGACGCCTTGGTTCCAATTGGACGTGGTCAACGTGAATTGATTATCGGTGACCGCCAAACAGGTAAAACATCTGTTGCGATTGATGCGATTTTGAACCAAAAAGGACAAGATATGATTTGTATCTATGTCGCTATCGGTCAAAAAGAATCAACCGTTCGTACACAAGTTGAAACCCTTCGTAAATACGGTGCCCTAGATTATACAATCGTTGTGACAGCCTCAGCTTCACAACCATCACCATTGCTTTACATCGCACCTTATGCTGGTGTTGCAATGGCAGAAGAATTCATGTATAACGGCAAACACGTTTTGATTGTTTACGATGATTTGTCAAAACAAGCGGTTGCTTACCGTGAACTGTCCCTTCTTCTTCGTCGTCCACCAGGACGTGAAGCCTACCCAGGTGACGTTTTCTATCTACACAGCCGTTTGCTAGAACGTTCAGCGAAAGTTTCAGATGAACTTGGTGGTGGTTCTATCACAGCCCTTCCATTCATCGAAACACAAGCAGGGGACATCTCAGCTTACATCGCGACAAACGTGATTTCGATTACTGACGGACAAATTTTCTTGCAAGAAAATCTTTTCAACTCAGGTGTTCGTCCTGCGATTGATGCGGGTTCTTCAGTATCACGTGTTGGTGGTTCTGCGCAAATCAAAGCCATGAAGAAAGTAGCTGGTACTCTTCGTCTTGACTTGGCTTCTTACCGTGAATTGGAAGCCTTCACGCAATTTGGTTCTGATTTGGATGCTGCTACACAAGCGAAATTGAACCGTGGACGTCGTACCGTTGAAGTGCTTAAACAACCTGTTCACAAACCACTTCCAGTTGAAAAACAAGTTGTTATCTTGTATGCACTAACTCATGGTTTCTTAGATGATGTGCCAGTTAACGATATCTTAGATTTCGAGCAAGCTTTGTATGATTACTTTGACGCTCATTACGAATCTATTTTTGAAACCATCCGTATAACGAAAGATTTACCAGAAGAATCAGTTTTAGACGCTGCTATTCAAGCTTTTAAAGAACAATCTGAATTCAAATAAGAGGGGGTAAGCATATGGCAGGCTCTCTTAGTGAAATTAAAGGGAAAATCGTTTCAACTCAGAAAACAAGTCATATTACTGGTGCCATGCAAATGGTATCAGCAGCCAAATTGACCAAATCTGAGCAGGCTGCAAAAGATTTCCAAATCTATGCTTCAAAAATTCGCCAAATCACTACGGATCTTTTAAAATCTGAATTGACAAGTGGTTCTAGCAATCCAATGTTGGTGTCACGTCCAGTGAAAAAAACAGGCTATATCGTGATTACCTCAGACAAAGGTTTGGTTGGCGGATACAATTCAAAAATCTTGAAAGCCATGATGGATTTGATTGCAGAGTACCATGCGGACAATGATAACTATGCCATCATCGCTATTGGTGGTATCGGTGCTGATTTCTTTAAAGCCCGTGGCATGAATGTTGTCTTTGAATTGCGAGGCCTTGAAGACCAACCGTCATTTGAACAAGTTGGTAACATCATTTCGCAGTCTGTTGAAATGTATAAAAACGAGTTATTTGATGAGTTGTACGTTTGTTATAACCATCATGTGAATAGCTTAACCAGTCAGGTTCGTGTTCAACAAATGCTTCCTATCGCAGAATTGGATGCCAATGAAGCAGCAGAAGAAGGCACATCTGGTTTTGAATTGGAACCAGACCGTGAAATGATTTTGGAACAATTGTTGCCGCAATACACGGAAAGCCTTATTTACGGGGCAATTGTAGATGCGAAAACTGCTGAACATGCCGCTGGTATGACAGCCATGCAAACGGCTACTGATAACGCCAAAAGTATTATTAACGATTTGACGATTCAGTACAACCGTGCGCGTCAAGCAGCTATTACACAAGAAATTACAGAAATTGTAGCGGGTGCTAACGCACTAGAATAAAAGAGAAATCTGTTTTCTAGCAAAAACGTATTTCTAAAAAATCTAAAAGGAGAAAAACATGAGCTCAGGCAAAATTGCTCAGGTTGTTGGTCCAGTCGTTGACGTCGCGTTCGATGCTGGTGACAAATTACCTGAGATTAATAATGCATTGATTGTTTATAAAGATGGCGATAAATCGAAAAAAATCGTTCTCGAAGTTGCTCTTGAACTCGGTGACGGTATTATTCGTACAATCGCTATGGAATCAACCGATGGGCTTACACGTGGATTAGAAGTTTTTGATACAGGTCGTGCTATTAGCGTGCCTGTTGGGACAGAAACACTAGGTCGCGTCTTTAACGTTCTTGGGGACACTATTGACCTTGAAGAACCATTTGCTGAAGACGCTCCTCGTGAACCTATCCACAAAAAAGCACCAGCTTTTGATGAATTATCAACATCATCTGAAATCCTTGAAACAGGAATCAAAGTTATCGACCTTTTAGCGCCATACCTTAAAGGTGGTAAAGTCGGTCTTTTCGGTGGTGCCGGTGTTGGTAAAACCGTTCTTATCCAAGAATTGATTCATAACATTGCCCAAGAACACGGTGGTATTTCAGTATTTACCGGTGTTGGGGAACGTACACGTGAAGGGAATGACCTTTACTGGGAAATGAAAGAATCTGGCGTTATTGAAAAAACAGCCATGGTCTTTGGTCAAATGAATGAACCACCTGGAGCACGTATGCGTGTAGCCCTTACTGGTTTGACTATCGCTGAATACTTCCGTGATGTTGAAGGCCAAGACGTACTTCTTTTCATTGACAATATCTTCCGTTTCACCCAAGCCGGTTCAGAAGTATCTGCCCTTCTTGGACGTATGCCATCAGCCGTTGGTTACCAACCAACCTTGGCTACTGAAATGGGTCAATTGCAAGAACGTATCACATCTACGAAAAAAGGTTCTGTAACCTCTATTCAAGCCATCTACGTGCCAGCCGATGACTACACTGACCCAGCGCCAGCAACAGCATTCGCTCACTTGGATTCAACAACCAACCTTGAACGTAAGTTGACTCAAATGGGGATTTACCCAGCCGTTGACCCACTTGCTTCAAGTTCACGTGCGCTTGCACCAGAAATTGTTGGTCAAGAGCACTACGATGTTGCGACAGAAGTGCAACGTGTTCTTCAACGTTACCGTGAATTGCAAGACATCATTGCCATTCTTGGTATGGACGAATTGTCTGATGAAGAAAAAACATTGGTTGGACGTGCACGTCGTATTCAATTCTTCTTGTCACAAAACTTTAACGTTGCGGAACAATTTACAGGTATGCCTGGTTCATACGTTCCCGTAGCTGAAACAGTTCGTGGATTCAAGGAAATTTTGGAAGGTAAATACGATGATCTTCCAGAAGATGCTTTCCGTAACGTGGGTCCAATCGAGGATGTTGTTGAAAAAGCGAAAAAAATGAACTACTAATGAGGTGATGCCATGACATATATGACTGTTCAGGTGGTAACACCCGATGGAATTCGCTATGATCACCATGCTAATTATATTTCAATAAAAACACCTGACGGTGAGATGGGGATTTTGCCAGACCATATCAACCTCATTGCCCCTTTGACAGTCCATGAAATGAAAATCCGTCGTACGGATGATGAAAATCACGTGGACTGGATTGCCATCAACGGTGGTGTTATCGAAGTCAAAGATAATCATGTCACTATTGTCGCTGATTCTGCTGAACGTGAACGCGATATTGACGTTAGCCGTGCCGAACGTGCTAAAATTCGTGCTGAACGTAGCTTGGAAAAAGCACAAAGTAACCATGATATCGATGAGGTGCGTCGTGCCCAAGTTGCTCTTCGTCGGGCATTGAACCGCATTAACGTGGGAAATAATAAAAAGTAAGAGAAATCTTTACTTTAACCGGCTCTTTGTCAACTGTAGTGGGGTGATGAAAAGCTAACATCGAGAGAGAACCAATTGGTTTTCTCTTTTTTCTACGGTCTGCTAGTGTTAAATGTTTACCTTTTGGTGTATAATAGTCTTGCATCTCAGAGTCCTTCTAATTGTTGTTGTGGTGATTACAATTATATCTCTCTGAGATGTTTTTTGATACACTCAAGTGCTCAAGTGGCTAATTTCATTTTAGAACTTTCAGATATCTTGCTTTTTTAAAATCGCTGTTAGATAAACTGATTTTATGGTATAATGGAAATAATTAAAATTCGATTTTATTAATGGGATCGTTCGGAGCTGAAGTTCTGCTGTGGACGAATGGCGCGATTACGAAATCTTGTGAGAAAAAATGGTCCACGAGGTTTTAGAGCTGTGTTGTTTCGAATGGTTCCAAAACAACCGAAGACTTTAAACATGCTGCCGAGACGTTTTAGAGCTGTGTTGTTTCGAATGGTTCCAAAACCAATTTATCAGACGATTATCGAAACAACATGTTTTAGAGCTGTGTTGTTTCGAATGGTTCCAAAACATATCAAGTAAACGTGTATAATGTATATACGTTTTAGAGCTGTGTTGTTTCGAATGGTTCCAAAACACAACGGACAAGCTGAAAATGATTTAGCAGGTTTTAGAGCTGTGTTGTTTCGAATGGTTCCAAAACGAAAGGTCAAGCAATTCTTGTACTTGTTTAGTTTTAGAGCTGTGTTGTTTCGAATGGTTCCAAAACCGCAGATTCGCCGAATGGTGTAAGTGCACAGTTTTAGAGCTGTGTTGTTTCGAATGGTTCCAAAACTTAACGTATTGAAGTCAGTCTGTGAGACTTGTTTTAGAGCTGTGTTGTTTCGAATGGTTCCAAAACCTTATCAAACGCCATTTCATGTTTAACAACGTTTTAGAGCTGTGTTGTTTCGAATGGTTCCAAAACGCTAACATAGTAGTATGAAATAATGACGAGGTTTTAGAGCTGTGTTGTTTCGAATGGTTCCAAAACCAGTAGACTACTTCTACGAACTTCATTGTGGTTTTAGAGCTGTGTTGTTTCGAATGGTTCCAAAACCTTCACACAATAAACAGCCCTCTATATGAAGTTTTAGAGCTGTGTTGTTTCGAATGGTTCCAAAACACGAGAATCTGACGCCTTTCTTGGTATGTTGTTTTAGAGCTGTGTTGTTTCGAATGGTTCCAAAACGTCATACAAACAATATTTTTTGTGATTAAGTTTTAGAGCTGTGTTGTTTCGAATGGTTCCAAAACAATAGCGATTGTTTCATATTTCCCTTTTTTTGTTTTAGAGCTGTGTTGTTTCGAATGGTTCCAAAACTGGAGGTTGCACGTTAAAGCGTAAAAAGAAGTTTTAGAGCTGTGTTGTTTCGAATGGTTCCAAAACTAGTCGTGGAGAATTTAGTTTATACGGTGGGTTTTAGAGCTGTGTTGTTTCGAATGGTTCCAAAACTAACTGGCTTGCAAAAGAAACAGATTTTATGTTTTAGAGCTGTGTTGTTTCGAATGGTTCCAAAACCCCTAGAGGGTTTGACAATAAGTTGAGTGCGTTTTAGAGCTGTGTTGTTTCGAATGGTTCCAAAACCATATTATATGTTAGCTATTTGGATTGGTATGTTTTAGAGCTGTGTTGTTTCGAATGGTTCCAAAACCCGTTGTTTTGAACTTTTGAAAGTGTAGCTGTTTTAGAGCTGTGTTGTTTCGAATGGTTCCAAAACTGAGGAGTTAGCATTTAAGTAAGCAGTGACGTTTTAGAGCTGTGTTGTTTCGAATGGTTCCAAAACGATAGCTAGGAACTATTTTATCAAAACTCAGTTTTAGAGCTGTGTTGTTTCGAATGGTTCCAAAACGTAAAGAACAAATCAAATTAACGTTTGTTAGTTTTAGAGCTGTGTTGTTTCGAATGGTTCCAAAACGGCAATGACGGTATGAAAGTGCCATTGGTTGTTTTAGAGCTGTGTTGTTTCGAATGGTTCCAAAACCAAGAGATAAAGATATAACAGTAGACCTGTGTTTTAGAGCTGTGTTGTTTCGAATGGTTCCAAAACCTTGGACTTTTGGGACTAACTGGACAAGTCAGTTTTAGAGCTGTGTTGTTTCGAATGGTTCCAAAACTTTTTTCCTTGATTTTCTGATAAGTTTCTTGTTTTAGAGCTGTGTTGTTTCGAATGGTTCCAAAACTTTAAAAATATCAAAGTGTATTCGTAACGTTTTAGAGCTGTGTTGTTTCGAATGGTTCCAAAACCATTTTAAAATAGACTTAATACATAATGTGTTTTAGAGCTGTGTTGTTTCGAATGGTTCCAAAACATATAATTATGAGACTAACGAATTTCGGAAGTTTTAGAGCTGTGTTGTTAATTGAACGAGCGTATAAAAGCGCTTGTTTTTTTGTTTAGGAAAAATATAAAAGCACAATTGAAAACGATACCATAAACTTGTTTTTTATGTTACAATTAGGGTGGTTTAGGAACGATAAATATTTACTGATTGTAAGAGAGGGGATAAATGGATATGAGAAAAGTCTTTTTATGTTTGTTGGCCTTGTCTTGTGTGGGCTTATCAGCTTGTCATAAGTTCCAATCGCCTCAAACAAATTCCAAAACAACCGTATCTACTACTAGCCAAACGCAAAAAGCATCATCTAGCTCGACTTTCACCTCAACGTCCATCTCAGAAAGTAGCACTCAAACAGAGTTAAGTAGTTCTTCAACACAGTCAATTACTACAGAAACTGAAAGTTTTGATAATCAGACCACACCAAGTAGTAGTCAAGATGAGGCTTCGGTGTCTCAGCCGACTGGAATACAGTTAGAAGAACTAGCTGTGGGCAATTACGCTTCTTTGGCTGGCACATGGACGACTGGAGATGGTTCGGATACCATCATTATCCAGCCTGATGGCTACAGTTACAATGCTAATTCTGGAGTTGGTTTTGTATCGCTTGTAGGTGGTTTACAATCTGTTAATGGCTATCCGTACATTTATTGTCAGTTTGAAGATGATAGTGTTATGAGAATCAATGTTCTTGTGTTGTTAGAAGCTGGGCGTGCAAGCGGCTCTTCAGATGCCAGCCGTGACCGTTTGTATTTTACCAGCAATCGTAGCAATGGCTATGAATTCGCGGATGATAGTTTGTGTTATTACAAGGTGGCAGACTAGAAGTGATTTAAAGGCTTAGATTTTTCAAACCCTACTTTTTATGGTAAAATAGAGAAGAATTTATTTAGATAGGTTGGATTGATTACATGGAAAAAACATTCTTTATGATTAAGCCAGATGGTGTCAGACGTGGATTAGTCGGTGAAGTGTTGCATCGCATTGAAAGACGAGGATTCAAGATTGAAAAACTTGAAATGCGTATGGCTACTCCAGAGTTGTTAGAAAAACACTATGAAGATTTGGTTGACCGACCATTTTTCCCACAAATTGTTGATTTTATGACAAGTGGACCACTTATCACAGGTGTCTTGTCAGGGAACCAAGTGATTGGCTCATGGCGCACTATGATGGGAGCAACAAATCCTAAAGAAGCTCTTCCAGGAACAATCCGAGGCGACTACGCACAAGCCCCAGATGAAGGTGGCGCAACCTTCAACGTCGTTCACGGTTCAGATTCACCGGAATCAGCCGAACGCGAAATTTCCCTCTGGTTTGGCGAATAATGAAAGCAAGCACTTGAAAGTGTTTGCTTTTTTGGGCTCTTTGTCAACTGTAGTGGGTAGATGAAAAGCTAACACCTAGAGAGGACGAACTTCGTCCTCTCTTTCTTTATGTTCAA